>JBFIJS010000646.1:0-3037 GCA_041600595.1 Saprospiraceae bacterium
GCGGGTGATTATACGCTGTTGACCATTGATGCGGCAGGCTGTGAACAGGAATCGGTTCTTACGCTGGACCAGCCCGGTCTTCTGACCGTCGATTTGGGGGCCGACCAGGAGATTGCCCTCGGGGAGTCGGTTGTGCTGAGTCCTGTTCTTTCTGCGCCTGTTGCCCGGTACATTTGGACCAACACAGCGACGTTGTCCTGTAGCGATTGTCCCGAGCCGACGGCCCAGCCTTCGGCAACGACCCTCTACAGCCTCACGGTCAGCGATGATGCAGACTGTAGTGCCACCGCTGACATTTTGCTGGTGGTCAACCGGAAAGTGGATATTTTCACCCCAAATGCTTTTTCGCCGAACGCCGACGGCATCAATGATATTTTCACCCTGTTTGGAGGGCCACAGGTAGCGAACATCAACCGCTTACTCGTCTTCGACCGCTGGGGAGCAAAGGTGTATGACGGCCAAAATTTGCCGCCCAATGATGTGAGTTACGGGTGGGATGGCCGGCACAAAGGGCAGCTGATGGATGCGGGAATTTATGTTTTCTACGCCGAAATAGCCTTGACAAATGCGGAAGTGCTCAGGATGGAGGGAGAGGTGCTGTTGGTCCGATAATTTTTTTCATGGTTTTTGCTAAGAAGAAGATTGTTGCTATTTTAGCAGCCCTTTTGATCTAACAATATTTTTCCTTCCCAACCACCGAGTTACCGGCCAGCACGCCATCCGTTTACCAATTAGTCATAAAATGGCATACGGAAAACCCTATCCAAAACCGTTTTGTGCGGCTGTTAAAAGACATCATCCACAAACTGACAACGACTTTAAACATTTTATAATCCTTTGATATGACTTACGCCAATACTCTTCTTTCGGGTCAATATTTTCAACTCAGGTTTTGGGTATGCAAAGGCTGAAAGCCATTCGGCTTTTGGGGGTAAGTCTCATTATGAAACTTAATTATTTCTCATGAAAAAAAACCTTCTACTTTTCTTGTCGCTGGTATTTGGCTTTGCCGTTTTACAGGCTCAGCCTTACTATCTCAGAAGTACCACCGGCCAGTGCGATTTTGGTAATTCCAACGCCTCCTGTGAGCTCTCCGATGCAGGTGGCGGCATTTACGAATTGGTGACTGATTTTGGCGGCGGTGCGGTCGGTTTCAATGAATTTAAAATTTATGATGCGGGTGCCGATGCTTGGTACCCGGGAGGCGCCAACGCCTGGTTCAATCACCTGGGAGGCAATGTGACCTTCCGCTTCAACACGGCCAACCAGCAGGTGGAAGCGGCAGAATCTGTGCTTTTCGACATCTGTGCCCCGGGTCAGTTGGCGGTGCCAAACTGGACGAATAATTTCCCTCCAATGGTCGATATGGGCGGTGGCCAGTGGTGCTACACCATTGCCAATGCCGGCAGCTACCAGTGGAAGCCGACCAACTGTGGTACCTGGGGCTCGTGGGAGCCCACGACCGGCGAAAGGAGCATGAACTCTTCCAACTTTTTTATCCAAACCAATGCTGCCAACGAACAGGTTTGCGTCACTTACGATGCCAACACGGGCCGCGTTGCGTCTTCGACTCCGCCGCCAACGGGTTATTACCTGCGGGGAACGGCAGGCCCCTGTGGCTGGAACGACATCAGCCCGCAGTGTGAATTGACCGATCCCGACAACGACGGCATTTACGAGCTGACTTTCGACTTCGGGGCCAATCCGATCGGACGGCAGGAGTTTAAAATTTACCACGCTGCTACCGGAGCATTCTATCCCGGTGGTGCCAATGCCTGGTACGATCATCAGGGTGGTGCCGTCACGTTCCGCTTCGACAGCAACACCGGTTTGGTGCAAGGCGCAGAGGGTTACCCGCTGACCATTTGTGCCCCCGGTGAATTTTCCGGCTGGAACAATGCCGCTACTATGGTCAACAACGGTAGCAATCTGTTTTGTTATGTGATCCCCAATGCGGGCACCTACGAGTGGAAACCTACTTTCTGCGGCCGCTGGGATTCCTGGCAGCCGGGGTCCAGTGAGCGCAGCACCAATGCCGGCAACTGGAGCATCACGACCGCTCAGCCCAACACCGAATTTTGCGTCACCTATGATGTGGCCACAGGGCAGGTGAGTCAGGCGCAGGTCTTTGCCATTCCGACGATGGGACAGTGGGCGATGATCATTTTTACCCTGCTGATGGTTGCTTTGGGAATGGTGATCGTTCGCCAGAGCCAAATGTCACTGGCCGGTGCCGGTACGCAACAAGTTCGCTTTTCCCTGCGCCAGCTGCCTTTTGATCGGGGCATGTTCAACCGGGCCCTCCTGGTGAGTGGTTTGGCGCTGGTCGCCGTATTCGCAACTGCGGTGACTTTCTTTGGTTATGAAATCACGCAGGCGGATGTGCCGGGCAGTTTACTGGCTCTGCCATTGGTTGCATATATAGTCATGCTTTTGCAGCGTGAAAATTGATAGCAGGGTGGGGTGATACCTCCTGCCTGCGGGCTTCTCCGCTTTTGAGCCGGTGAAGCTTCACAGAATTTCTGTCAATCGAAAAAGGTGTTGGTGCCAGTGGTGCCAACACCTTTTTCAGTTTATTGTCAAAAAAAGGCAAATACGGACTGCATCATCAATTGATTTGAACAAAATCTTCGTTGGTTCATTCTTTAGGCTACCGGTTAGATTGTGATTAAATACCGTGTAATTTAAGAATGTTTAAAAAATGCGAAGCAGGAAAAGTCGCTCTTTTGGCAACACCCGGAAATCCCTTTGGGCCGAGCAGTCTCATGCCTCAAAGCGAAGTGAATCCTTCGGCCCACTTGCAGAGAAAAAAATTAAAGCAAATTTAAATTACACGGTATTAAATGTAAAGATCGGGTTGAAAAGGAAGGGAGGCGGTTTTCATGGTTTCGGTGGTGGATGGTCGCAGCAGAAGCAGGCAGAATCACCCATTTTTAGACATAACATCTTTTTGACGGGATGAAATGGTAGTTTCAGTCACTAACATTTGGAAAACCAATTTGTTATTTCCGAACTTCACCCATTCAAAATAAAATAC
>JBFIJS010000647.1:0-3032 GCA_041600595.1 Saprospiraceae bacterium
AGTGAGGTACTCCTGCCCGAAGGTCATCCAGAAACGGGCCCGTTTGATAGTGGGGAAATTTTTCACCAGACTTTCGAGCTCTTCGTGGTAGAGCAGGTAGGACTGTCGGGGTCCGATATCGGGGTAATTGATGGCCTGACCGATTTCGAAAGGCTCGGTTTCGACCCATTTGCCGTTTTCCCAGTATTTTCCTTTTTGGGTGATTTCCCGGATGTTGATCTCGGGGTTGAAATTGGTGGCGAAAGCCTTGCCGTGGTCGCCGGCGTTGCAATCCACGATGTCGAGGTAATGAATTTCGTCGAAGTGGTGCTTGGCCGCCCGGGCCGTAAACACCCCCGTGACACCGGGGTCGAAACCACAGCCGAGCACTGCCATCAGTCCGGCTTTTTTGAAACGATCCTGGTAGGCCCACTGCCAGGAATATTCAAATTTGGCTTCGTCTTTTGGCTCGTAGTTGGCGGTGTCGAGGTAGTGAACGCCGGTTTGCAGGCAGGCCTCCATGATCGTCAGATCCTGATAGGGCAGAGCGACATTGATGACCAGCGCCGGCTTGAATTCATTGATCAGTTCGACGAGTGCCGGTACGTCATCCGCATCAATTTTAGCGGTTTGGATATGTTTGTGGCCGGTGCGTGCTTTGGCGTCTTTGGCAATTACATCACACTTTTTCTTGGTGCGACTGGCCAGCATGATCCTGGAAAATACTTCTGGGTGCTGGGCACATTTGACCGTAGTGACACGGCCCACGCCGCCGGCTCCGATGATTAGGACTTTTGACATATTACTTATGGTGAATGATTTGTGGTAGGCACCGAAACTATTCCGATGCCGCAGGTTGAACATTTTGAGAACGGGCAAAAGTAGCAATTGAGCAAGGTAGGCCACAAGTATTTTTTTTGAAAAACCCGCATCGTTGCAAGGCCTTTTGGTTTTTTTATGAAACCTTTGCCCGCATAAAATCTTCTTTCACCAAATTATCCCGGGTTTATTTCGGGGCCCTTACTGCTTATGTCTCACTTTGTTACCACTGTCTGGAAAGGCAGCACCGTTTTCGACAGTTCTATCGGTAATCAAACCATCCGGATCGATGCCAATGCCGACCCGGCAATCAAAACGGGACCCAACCCGAAACCGCTGATGCTTTCGTCGCTGGCTGGCTGCACGGGCATTGATGTGGTGATGATGTTGAAAAAAATGCGGGTTGTGGTCGATGGTTTCTACATGGATATTGAAGGCGAGCTGACGGATACTATTCCCAAAATATATTCCCGCATCCGGCTGAAGTACTTTTTTACCGGGGAAAACCTGAAAACAGAAAAAATTATCAAGGCCGTTAAAATGTCGAAAGAACAATACTGCGGTGTGTCGGCCATGCTGGCGATGGTCTGTCCGATAGAAGTCACCGTTTTGGTAAATGGTGCGGTGGTCTATGAAAATGGTCAGGAGATGTAAGCCGCATGGTCTCAATCATCAGGAGGTAGAAGGAACAGACCCCGGAAAGTACCCCGAATCTCCCGATTCAGGAAAAACCTACCACCACCTCACAGGAAACACAGCCTTTTTCAACCCCGCCTATCCGAAGGGCTGTGAAGTTCTAATGAATTTGGTTTTTAATAAAAACTAAAAAACCAAGCATCCTTCGCCTGTGGCCGGGGATTTTAATGTTTGAATTTGCGCTTGTGCTTGAATTTTAAAAAACCTCCCCGGAACTTAACAGCCCTGCCTCTATCCGGGATGCAAAAGAAACCCCGACCAACAAAGATTCACCGTAAAATTTCCGGAGTTGCCGCATCTGATTTTCTTTTCTAGTCTCTCACCATGTGCCTTGCTTTTCGCTGATCGATGTGTTGCCCAGGGCACTCATTTCCGCATTTTTCTCTTTTGACAATTTGGTGATAATCCTTTTTGGCAAATGACAATTCAATGATAATTGCGAGTGGTCGGTATTTGAAATTTGCAGCCTGAAACGGAGAAAGAAAATTCAGAAAGGCCCTTGAGCGCCGAATTTTTTTACTCCTCACACGACCAATTAAATTCTTAAAAGCAATTTATCATGACCAAAAAGTTTTTCAACCTGTTAATCGTTGCCTTTGCCTTGAGTAGCCTTTTCCTGACCAGCTGCGGTGACGATGATGAACCAACCACCACAAAAGTTTACGGAACAATCACTGTCGAAAATGCCAACCTCTGGCAAACCTGGCAGGATAGCGGCGAGGTACAAGTAACTATTTTCCCGGAATTCAGCCTTGACCCATTGGCTGGCTGGGGAGAGGTGCCGGATGGTTTCTTTGCCCCCGGTGTGCCGGGTGGTACTTATGCCGTCGGAGCGCCCTATAATTCACAAAACCCGGTGATTCTCACCTATGAAGCCGGAAAAACGACCTATGATTACGAGATTGAGTTGGAGCCTGGTACCTATTCTGCCCTGGCCGTTGGCTTTCGCCACACTTTCGTCAATGATCCAACACTCAAGACAGCTACGCTTGGTGCTCATTGGGGCAACGAAAACGAAGTAAGCCACGGAGTGGTCATAAAGGTTTCAATGCCGAATGGAGCCGTCATCACGCCGTACGATTTTCCTGCTCCAAAGAGCATCACGATTGAAGCGGGTGAAGAAAAAGAGATCAACTTCAAAATTGACTTTTCTTTCGTGGAACAGTGGTATCAGTAAATGACAGTTTAATGATGAATAACGAATGACGAACAGACGGCTTGGCCGGAGTTCGTCATTTGTCGTTCACGACCAACGCTAAAAAGGGTGTTTTTCAAAAAAATATATTTCCTCTTTTTGTTCGGTTGCCTGATTCTCTCTGCCCAGGCACAGCAAACGGGGCGCATCACCGGTGTTGTACGGGATGCAGCCACGGGCGAGCGACTGCCATTTGTCAACGTTGTGATAGGAACCACAGATGGCACTGCCACCAATGAAGATGGAGATTTTGAAATAACTGACCTGCCACCCGGTCGCTACAGCCTGTCGGCTTCCTACCTTGGTTATCAAGCGGGAGAGCTGGAGAAAGTAGATGTTTTCG
>JBFIJS010000648.1:0-3029 GCA_041600595.1 Saprospiraceae bacterium
CCCTCCAATCCAAACGGCAGTGACTACAACGCCGCCATGATTGCCAGTGCTGATGGCCGTCACCTGGCCACTATGCCACACTTTGAGCGCTCGATGTTCCGGTGGAATTGGGCGAATTACCCGGCGGACAGGCAGGGGGATGATATTTCGCCGTGGGTAGAGGCGTTTTTGTATGCGAGGAGGTGGTTGGAGGGGAGGTAGTTTTTATCTTCAGGGATAATCGCTATTTTTGGAAAAACTTTTCCATGGGAAATATCTATTCTGCATACGACCAATTGGCTGGCATTCTCGCCAAAATAGGCCCGGAAGAAGTCATGAAGCTTCGGGCAACGGACGAAATGCAGGTGCGCATGGAGTCGCTATTGAAAAAATCCAGGGAGAACAACCTCTCCATCGAAGAAAAAGATGAACTCGACCATTTCATCGTGTTGGAGCGGCTGGTGCGTTTGGCTAAAATCAGGACATACCAATGGAACAACTGACAATCAAAAAATTACAAAACTTGCCTGCCGAACTGCAACAGCAGGTGCTGGACTACATCGAGTTCCTGCTGGATAAATACCAGCCCGTGGAAAAGCAGGAAAAAGACAGAAATAAATCCACCAAACCCGACCTGCCTGAACGCCTGAAAATTGCCATGCAGTACAAAGGGGACGCTCTCTTCCCGGATGCACCAGTCACTAAATTTGATTGGTATGAGCAGTAGGATATTTATCGACACCTCCATTTTGGTCGAATACCGCAAAGGCTCGAGAACCGGACTTTGGGAAGCCATTTTGAAAAACACAGACGTTGCTCCATGCCTTAATCAAGCTGTCGTCAGCGAATACCTTTTTTATCACCTCGCCATATTTACTGGAAAGTCTCCGAGAACCATCAAAGAAGCAGATAGAATCAGAGAAATTCTCCAAAAATATGACCCATTTCCCTTTTTAAATATTTTGGAGTGGTTGCCTGATGGCTCTGTGCTATCGAAGCCTGCACTTGCTTTTATGAAAAACTACAACCTGCTTCCCAATGATGCCCTGATTTTGGCTTCCTGTAAACAGCATGGAATCAATGCACTTGCCAGTTATGACCCGGATTTTGAGGCCGCTTGCAGACAGGAAAGCATTAGTTTATTGCGTACGGAAGAGGAGTTTGTGACATATATTACCAGCTAAAGTTGTGTAGAGGCGTTTTTGAATGCGAGGCTATGGATAGCGTGGAGGTAGATTCATCAATACCCGACAGATTTTCTTTCCTTGCAAGCTGTTATTCTCAAAATTGTCCACGATGAAAGACATCGCACCACTCATTCAACACATCGAAAAAATCATCCCGCTGGACAATGAAGCCAGGGAAGCACTTGCCGCCAAAGTCACCTCCAAAAAAGTCCGCCGCAGGCAATACCTGTTACAAGATGGGGACGTATGCAGGCATTACAATTTTGTGCTGAACGGGTGCCTCCGGATGTATTTGATAGATGAGAAAGGAACGGAACACGTGCTGCAATTCGCTACCGAAGGCGGTTGGGTTGCGGATATTGGCAGCCTGCACACCGACCAACCCAGCTATTTCTGCATCGATGCGCTCGAACCCACTGAAGTGTTGCGAATCGCCAAGGAGGACTTGATTGACCTTTACGTAAAACACCCCGCCTTCGACCGCTATTTCAGGGTGCTGACGGAGAACGCCTTCGTCGGTATGCAGCAGCGTGTGATGCAGAACATCAGCTCCACTGCCGAAACCCGGTACCTGCATTTTATGGAAAAATACCCCCATCTTTTCAACCGGATTCCACTGGTTCAAATCGCCTCCTTTATTGGTGTCACACCCGAATTTCTCAGTAAAATCAGGCGCAACCTGATGGACTGACCCTTAACCTACCTTAAGGTTTTTTCTTGTTTTACTTCATTGGCTTGCCCCTGCATTCGCCTGCATCTTTGTGCCATCATTAAATCATAAAAAAACTGGCACATGAAATCCATTTTTTCAAACTTATTGCTGCTGCTCACCCTTGCGGGGTATGCGCAGACTGAAACTAATTCTTCCATCTTTAAAAATGACGCAATCATGAAGACAACAGAAAATGCAGCCATTGAAAACCTGCTACTTTCATACGAAAAAGCACTGAACGCATCCGATGTTCCGGCGGTACTTTCACTCTATGCAAAGGACGGCGTGTTCATGCCCTCCGAAGCGCCAACAGCCGTTGGACAAGCTGCCGTGGAGCAAGCCTACCGTTTTGTTTTCAGTCAAATAAAACTGAATATCAAATTCAGCATCGATGAAATAGAGGTAAAAGGTGACTTCTCTTTTGCCCGCACCATTTCCAGGGGCACCACGGATGTGCTTGCCGCAGGAGTCACCGTACCTGAAGAGAACCGTGAACTTTTTGTGCTGGTGAAGGAAAATGGTGCATGGAAAATCGGGCGGTATATGTTCAACAAAATGAAGCCTTCAGAGAAATAACAAAGGGATTTAAACAGAGGGACACAACTGTTTCCTCTGTTTATATCCATCAATACTGGAAGGCAAGTGTTTGTCAAGTTTATAGATATAATTGTCATACAGTCTCTTGGCTCCCATCACTCCATTTTACCCGACCATTCCGCCGGAAAAATACCCGGCATGAAATCCCACAAATACGGTAGCAGGAAGTAGACGATCAGCGAGAGCAACAAAATGGACAGGATGTTCATCCAAACCCCCGTTCTTACCATGTCCGGTATTTTCAAATAACCTGAACCGAATACCACCGCATTAGGCGGCGTGGCCACCGGCAGCATGAAAGCACAGGATGCCGCTACCGTTGCGCCAACCATCAGGATGTAAGGATGCACACCGATGGTGAGGGCCAGAGAGGCAATGACGGGTAGTATCATCGCCGTCGTAGCGAGGTTGGAGGTTATTTCCGTGAGGAAATTAACAGCGGCGACGAGGACCAATAACAGCACGATGAGCGGCACGCCATGCAGCAGGATCAGTTGCCCGCCAATCCATTCAGCGAGCCCGGTATCTTTGAATCCCTGGGCGATAGCCAGCCC
>JBFIJS010000649.1:0-3028 GCA_041600595.1 Saprospiraceae bacterium
CATCTTTTCCGGCCTGGTCGGAGGGCTGCCGATTACTCAGGTGATCGTCCGTAGTTCGACCAACATCCAATCTGGCGGTCGAACCAAATGGTCGGCCATCTTTCATGGTATTATCCTGCTTGGATGTGCTATGGCTATCCCCCATGTGCTGAACCTCATTCCGTTGGCGAGCCTGGCGGCTATTTTATTTTTGGTGGGGTACAAACTGGCCAAACCAACGCTCTTTAAAGAGATGTACGCCCTGGGAAAAGAACACTTTATCCCATTTATGGTAACGATTCTGGGTATTGTTTTCACCGACCTGCTGATGGGTATCGGTATGGGGATGATCGTGGCGATATTCTTCATTCTGCGATCCAACTATAAGAAACCCTACTTCTTTGAAGCGGATGAACACAAAGAGGGCGAGCCGATTGTTTTAGAGCTGTCGGAAGATGTTACTTTCCTGAATAAGGCGGCTATTTTGCAAACGCTCAATCATTTGCCGGAAAACTCAAAAGTCATTATTGACGCTTCCCGTTCGGTTAATATTGATCAGGATGTACTCGAAATTATTGAAGATTTTAAAGTAAATGCAGTCTACAAAAATATCGAACTGGAAATCATTGAGCAACGAAAAGGTGTTCGCAGCAAACCGGCAAAACATTTTGTGGAAATCATGAACAAACGAAAAAAAAATGACGGCAATAATACCACTGCTAACTGACAAATCAGCTTGGGTAACTACTCCCCGGAAGAGTTGCACGGTGCTGGCCAATAGCCTGTGACAAAGAAGAAGCGGCACCAGCGCTGCTAATTCGGACCTTACATTTTTTGTCTATCTGATCATCAACTTCAATCATCACCTTAAAACATTTTTGATAAAATGAACATCAATCAAATATTTAAAAACAACAAGAGTTGGATCGCTTCGATCCTTAAAGTGGACGAAAACTATTTTGAAAACCTTGCAAAAGGACAGACACCCCCCATCCTTTATATCGGTTGCTCTGACAGTCGTGTCACTGCGGAAGAAATGACCGGCGTGAAGCCGGGTGAAATGTTTGTTCACCGGAATATTGCAAATATGGTCATCAACACTGACCTGAGTTGTATGTCCGTCATCAACTATGCTGTCAGCCATTTGAAGGTTGACCATGTCGTGGTTTGCGGCCATTATTATTGTGGTGGTGTAAAAGCCGCCATGCAGCCCGCCGATTTGGGCATCCTTAATCCCTGGCTGAGAAATATCCGGGACGTGTACCGGCTTCACAAAAAAGAATTAAATGCCATAAAAGATGAGGAAGCAAAATACAATCGCCTTGTCGAGCTCAATGTGCAGGAACAGTGCATCAATGTTATCAAAACCGCTGATATCCAAAGGGCCTACCGGAGCCGTGGAATAACGGTACACGGATGGGTTTTTGACATCAAAAGCGGTAAGTTGATCGACCTGAAAATTGACTTTGAAAAGGAAATGGAAGGTATCCGGGAAATTTACCACCTCGACGATTAATTCGCTATGGCCATTTGAATATGGCTAAAATATCGAGATTCGTACATAGTGTAAACAGGTGCAATTCACGGCATGGGGCACATTTTTTTCAAAACGGATTGGATGTAGAATTTTCTTTTTAAACATCATTTGTTTTGCATATCTGCCGGTAGGGAGAAAGCAAACTTTTCCCACATGTCAATATCCTGAACACAACATTCTGCATCAATGATTTTTTCTCAGAGTCGCCTGGAATGCAGCATTTACGCTGCTTTCCAGGTGTCTCTGTTGAAATATGGTTTTCTCAACTTTGACAACGCTGGTGCCTCTCTCCTTAATCCTCCTGCTTAGTGTTCAATTGAAGTTTTTTATCCCGCTCAACATTTGACGGAGATTTTTTTTCGATTACTTATTCCTGAAAAGAAAAAATATAATGAAAAACATATTGGCAATCCTGGCCCTGACATCCTTTTGTTTTTTTCAAAATACTTATGCACAAACCGCTGAACAATTTGGCTCCTGGTGGATGTATTTTGGCAATCATAAATTAAATGAGAAAATTGGTTTGCATACCGAATATCAGTTTCGCCGCAGCGATTTTATCCGGGACTGGCAACAGTCACTGCTGCGGGTCGGGCTTGATTATTATTTGCCAAAAAAAGCCATGCTGACTGCCGGGTATGCCTGGATCTTTTCTTTCCCTTATGGTGAACAACCGATTGCCGTGGAATTTAATGAGCACCGGATTTGGCAACAACTGGTATTGCAGGACAACCTGGGCCGGTTCTATTTTCACCATCGTTACCGGCTGGAACAGCGATTTTTGGAAAATGCCAGTCTGAACAATGAAGGGAACAAGGAAACAGATGGCTACCGGTTCCGGCAGCGGGCCCGTTACCGTTTATTCGTTTCTATCCCAATCACAAAAAAGACGATGGAGGATAACACCTTGTTTTTTTGTACTTACGAAGAAATTTTTCTCGGATTTGGTAAAGGCATACAAAAAAATATCCTCGATCAGAACCGGCTGTACTTTGCCCTGGGCTGGCGTTTTAATAAGGATGTGAATGTGCAATTGGGTTATTTAAATCATTACGTGATCAAAGGCGACGGCGAGCAGAAGGAAATGAACCATACTTTACAGACGGCCTTGACGTACAATTTTGATCTGAGAAAAAATGAATAAATGTAAATAGGGCAGAGCTGTTAAGTACTGTGTAATCTAAATTAGTTTAAGAAATGCGGCGCAGGGAATTTCCAGCTTCAATTGACCCCTAACGTGCGCCTCCAGGGATTGTTAAGGGGGAAAACGTGGCTCTGCCACGTTTTCCCCCTTAACAATCCCTTTGGGCCGAGCAGTCTGATGCCTCAAAGCGAAGTGAATATTCCGGCCCACATGTCTTAGTAAAATTTTAAAGAAACCTTTGTTACACAGTATTAAGTTGCGATGGATTTGGTTTTTAATAAAAATAAAAATGAAAAAACCAAACACCCTTCGACCGGGGCAAGGAATTTTTAAGTTTGAATTTGTGCTTGTGTCTGAATTGTAAAAAC
>JBFIJS010000650.1:0-3026 GCA_041600595.1 Saprospiraceae bacterium
GTGAATTCGGGGCAGGCTGTTGGGGGTCAATTGAAGCTGGAAATTCCCTGCGCCGCATTCCATAAATAATTTTTGTTACACAGTATTAAAACTTGCTGAATCGGTGTGTCGTGCCCCCCTTGCCGTCGCTGATTTGCAGCAGATAGGGGCCGGGGCTTAAATCCTCTATGTTGATTGGGTGCTGTCGTTGGTTGGGATCAAGCTGGAATTCCCGGTAAAACTGCCCGAACAGATTGTAAACAGAGACCCTGGCAGCCTGCCTGTTTTCCCGGGGAATAATGAGGAAAAGTCGCTCCCGGGCAGGATTGGGATAAATCGCATAGTTTGGATTTTCACCCAATCGAATCATTTTAGTTTTGCTAAAACTGATCTCCCCGTCGTAGTCCGTTTGCCGCAGGCGGTAATAATTGATACCGTGGTGTGGATTGGAATGGGTGAAGGAGTAGTCCATTGGTTCCAGTGAATATCCGGCGCCGGGTACACTCCCCAAATCATCAAATTGTACCCCGTTGGTGCTGTGTTGGATGGTGAAATAATCATTGCCCGTTTCGGAGGTGGTTTGCCAGGTGAGGTGAGCGGCCCGGTCTGTGACTGTTACTGAAAAGGCACTGAGTTCAATGGGTAAAAGTACGTCTCCTTCTATCTCAACATCATCAATTCTTATAGTTCCTGATGCACTGAGAGCATCCCAGGCATAGATTCGAACCGTGGCGGTTTCACCGGGGTTGATGACAAATGGACCTCCGGTAAATATAACCTGGACCAGGCTGCAGGAAGAGCTGATGGTGGTTGTAGCTGTTCCCTGATTAATACCATTGATGTGTATGGCCAAATTTGGAGGACCTTCGTTCGTTATTCTTTGATTGAAGCTGATACTTGATATGGTTAATGTTCCATTCGCAGCGGCGGTAACTGGAAATTCGAAATAATCATGAGCGGTTATTGCTTCAGATTCACTGTTTGTCTGCATATGACTTCCACCCATAGAAGTAGATCCACTGCCATCACAATTCCCAGTTGTGTAACAATTATTACTACCACCGATCCCACTTCCCCTGCTGGCCATTGTTATAATGGCTCCGGTCGCTACAGTGGAAGCGGATAAATCACAGGAAGTGCCAAAATTCCAACCTACGACTGTAATTGCGTGCGAATGATACATAGAAGTCAATAATAGCAACAGGATAAAGGGGGGTGCCTTTTTCATAGTCTTTGAAATTACGTTGATGAATAAAATGAATTTATTAGAATGGATACAGAGAAGCTAAAAATAAAGTCAAACTGCGAAGTCAAAATATAATTTCTGTAAATAAATAGTTAAATCCAAAAGTATGGAAAAAATAAACCAACAAAAGCAATTTTTTATGTCAAATACCGGACTATTTTTAGTGAAATAATTTTCTGTAATGTGTTCAATAATACAATGTGAATTTAATGTTGCAATTAAAAAGAAAATTTAAACGCTCCGAATCACAGTTGTTTTTATCGCCAAATTTTCCATTTACCCGTTTCATGTTGTCAGGATGAGCATTGCCTTTTCTTTATTAAAATAGATGACGGCAATTATCTACCCTCAAAAAAATATAGAAAATCGAATTAGAAGTTATTGCAAAACTGCCAATCCAAAGTGAATTCGGGATTTCGCTGCGCTCAAACTGCCCACTGCCCACTGCCCACTGCCCACTGTTCACAAACCCAGCGCTTCTTTCATTTTGGAATAAATTTCGGTGTTGTCGTAAATTCCCTCGAATAATTCCGCTTGCGGACCGTAGGCAAACACCGGTACCATGGTTGCGGTGTGACCGTTGGTGGTGAAGGCAATGTTCAGGTTTTTTTTCTTGGAACCGGGATTAATAGCGAATCCACCGGTCTCGTGATCGGCCGTGACTATGACCAAAGTTTCTTTGTCTTTTCTGGCAAAATCCATAGCCTTTTCAATGGCCCTGTTAAAATCCACCAACTCGGCCAGTAATGGAGCACTTTGGTTGGCGTGTCCCGACCAGTCGATCTGCGAGCCTTCAATCATCAGAAAAAATCCTTTTTTACTGCGCTTGGGCAAATGTTCCAGCGCAATTTCCGAAACATAAGGCAAGTAGTCCCGTCCTTGAAAAGCGGAAACGGGTTGATTATCAGCAGTGAAATACGCCAGGTTTTTGTCTGGGTTTGGTTTGACCTGATAAATCTCGTGCTGAAAATAATCATAGACATCGTAGTTCCGTTGTCGGAGTTCGTTGATCAGGTTGCGGTCGTCGTTTTTTCTTCGGTCAAAAAACTGTTTGCCTCCGCCGATGAACAAGTCAATTTCAGTTTTGAGAAAATCCTCGGCAATTTCCTCGTACAGGTTTCTGGAACTCCGGTGGGCTATAAAGGAGGCAGGAGTGGCGTGGACGATACTGGAAGTAGCGATCAATCCCGTTGCAAGTCCTTGATTTTCAGCTTCCTCCAGGATAGAAGTCACCGGCATTTCGTTTTCATCCATCCCGATCGAGCTGTTATTGGTTTTGATGCCGCAAGCCATGGCTGTGGCACTGGCCGCTGAATCAGTGATGAGATTGTCCCGGGAAAATGTTTTTTGAAATCCAATGATCGGGAACTGTTCGAAATGCAACGGTTTGTTGGTGTTGTAAATACCGGCTGATATTTGGCTGAGCCCCATTCCATCCCCGATCAGCAGGATGATGTTTTTTGGCTTTCCGCCGGGTGACGGAGGATTCTCGGTCAGGTTGTTTTTTGCGGAATAGCTGAACGAAATTGCTGCCAGAAGTATGATTAGTAAGTATTTCACGAATTTAAGTGTTCACGAATAATGATAAATTGGGAAAGTTAACCGAAATCATTCATTAATTTCCTCTTTCTGTCCAACATGGAAATGTCGTTTTACCATTTAGCTTTAAAGGGGGGCAAAATTCGCCAAAAGAGATCGTATTGTGAAATATTCTCCCGGATTTTAAACCATAGCCATTACTCGATCCATGTTCAATCACCATATCGGGGAAAGGTATGGCCTGTTTTCAATCGTTGTTAAA
>JBFIJS010000651.1:0-3011 GCA_041600595.1 Saprospiraceae bacterium
ATGGTGGCTGCGTCTTTCGGACTGGATATAACGCTCCTGATGCCGGAAAACTCTACCCAGGAACGAATTGATACCATGCGGGCTTACGGCGCCAAGGTTATTTTAACGGATGCCGCCCGAACCATTGAATATTCCAGGGAGGTAGCGGACGAAATGGTGGCCAGGAGAGGCTACGTCATGCTCAATCAGTTTGCCAACCCCGACAATTACCTCGCCCATTATAAAACGACCGGCCCGGAAATCTGGAAGGATACCAAACAGAAGATTACCCATTTCATTTCCAGCATGGGCACAACAGGGACCATTATGGGGACCTCCATGTTCATGAAAGAGCAACAAACGGGGGTGCAGATCATTGGCGTGCAGCCGGAGGAAGGCTCTCAGATTCCCGGTATCCGCAAATGGTCGGAGGAGTTTTTACCAAAAATATACAACCCGGCCTGGGTGGATGATATCCGTTACGTAAATCAGGATCAGGCTGCGGCGATGAGCCGTCGGCTGGCCTCCGAATGTGGCATCTTTGCCGGCATGAGCAGTGGCGGATCGACTTATGCCGCCGTTCAATTAGCCCGGGAGTTGAAGGAGCAATCACTGTTGGTCTGCATCTTATGTGACCGGGGCGACCGGTACCTCAGCTCCGATCTTTTTTCCGGTCAGTGACACTCCGGGACACCTTTATTACTTATCCTGCAGATTCTGCTAAACTGTACTCCAAATGTTGCTTATGTTTGGCCAAAAGAGTCACTTCTGAATATCTGCGGAGCATTTGTTCCGAAGATGGTTCGGCCCTCACCTAATCACAATGAGCTTTATTTTTCAGCAAATTATTCAAGGTGCTGTAGAGAAACACATCCAAAAGAAGCATCCGGGCACCCGGATCCCGCCAAAGATGATCAAGCGGGAATCCCACAACATCCGGGTGGAAGTCGTTCACTTTTTTAAAAACGTGGTATTGATCTGTGCCGGGGTCACATCGGCGGCATTTGGCCTGAATGGGTTCCTGCTGCCCAATAACTTTATTGATGGAGGAGCCACGGGTATATCTCTGCTGGTCGAAGTCGTTACCGGAATCCCGTTGTCCTATTTATTGGTTCTGATCAACATACCTTTTCTGCTGATGGGGATCAGAGCCATCGGTGTTCATTTTGCAATCAAAAGCGCTTTGGCCATCGTTCTCTTGTCGATTGTTGTCCATTATGCTGATTTTCCGGCTATTACCGACGACAAGCTGTTGATCGCCGTTTTTGGCGGTTTTTTTCTTGGTCTGGGCATCGGGCTGTCTATCCGGGGTGGAGCCGTCATCGACGGGACGGAAGTCATGGCCGTGTACCTCAGCCGCCGGACCAGCCTGACGGTGGGGGATATTATTCTGCTTTTCAATATTGTGATCTTTTCTTTCGGTGCTTATATTTTATCGCTGGAAACTGCCTTATACGCCATTTTGACTTACATGGCTGCCTCCAAAACGGTTGATTTTATTATAGAGGGGATCGAAGAGTATCTCGGTGTGACCATTATTTCTACCAACAGCGACGACATCCGGTTTGCTATTATTGAAAAAATGGGACGGGGAGTCACCGTTTTCGCCGGTAGGGGAGGGTATGCCAAGCGGGGAGAAAAACTAAAAGATGCGGACGTATTGTACACGGTCATCACGCGTATGGAGTTGTCAAAACTAAAAAAGGAAGTGGATAAAATAGACCCCAATGCCTTTATCGTTTTTGGAGAAGTAAAAGACATCAAAGGCGGAGTTATCAAGAAACGGCCGCTGAAAAAGTGAACTAAATGACTGTTGGTCAAGATTTTTCCCAAAGAACAGCCATAGCCGCCCGCATTATCTTAATTTCGCCGCTTTGTCACCTGGCACTGTTAAAATGAAAGTGCGTTAATCAAACAAACTCCATGTCTATTTTTGTCCCGTTTAAGGCCTATCGCCCCGTCAGGGAGAAGGCCAGAGAAGTTGCCTGCCGCCCGTATGACGTCCTCGATGAAAAGGAAGCTCGTCAGGAATCTGAAGGTAATCCGTATTCTTTTTATCATGTCATCAAGCCGGAGATCGATTTTCCCGACGATCATGATCACTATGCCCCGGAAATTTATCAAAAGGGGAAAGAGAATTTTGAACAGTTGGTAGCGGATGGCATTATGAAGCAGGACGAGGCCACCAGCTTTTACATTTATCAATTAGATATGGACGGGCACGTACAGACCGGGCTCGTCGGTTGCTGTTCCATCGACGACTATTTTGAGAACGTCATCAAGAAACACGAACTAACCCGCCCTGATAAAGAGGAAGACCGGAAAAACCATATCCGGGCCAGCAAACTCAATTACGAACCGGTATTTTTTTCCTATCCGAAAGTAACAGCTATCGACCAACTGGTAGAAGGTGCCAAAAACACCGCACCGGACGTCGATTTCATCACCGACGACGGCATCCGGCATACCCTGTGGAAGGTTAGCGATCCGTCTTTCCTGTCGGAAGTGGAAGGACTCTTCGCCCAACAGGTTCCCAAAATCTATGTGGCCGATGGTCACCACCGGACCGCCGCCGGAGCTTTGGTTGGCCGGGAATTAAGAGAAGCAAGGGGTGGTCACCGCAATGATGGCTACCGGGATAATTATTTCATGGCCGTTCTCTTTCCCGATGACCAAATGAAAATCCTCGACTACAACCGGGTTGTCAAAGATCTCAACGGATTGACTCCCGACCAATTCATAGAACTCCTTTCCAGAGATTTTGACCTCGAAGAAAAAAAGGAGGCAGTCCGTCCGCCGGCCATTCACACCTTTGGTATGTACCTCAATGGCAATTGGTATCAATTGACTGCCAAAAACGGAACCTACAACGGCAACCCCATCGGGCGGCTTGATGTCACCATCCTCTCGAAATATCTGCTGGAACCTATCCTGGACATCGTCGACCTCCGAACCGACAAACGCATCGACTTTGTCGGTGGTATGCGGGGCCTGGGCGAACTGGAACGCCGGGTTGACAGCGGCGATATGAA
>JBFIJS010000652.1:0-2998 GCA_041600595.1 Saprospiraceae bacterium
GGAAACGGTTGTTTTCACTGTTTCTTCTGATTTCTTCATGTCCGGCACGGGGGGCGCAACGGGGGGCGCAGTACTGGAATCATCACGATCGGCAGAGGGGGCTTTACTGTCGGATCGGGGGGTATCGGTAACTTTTTTCTTTGCAACCTTCGCCGGACTGACGTTGGTTCGTTCCGGCGAAGGTGTTGCAGAGGCATTGGTCCGGGGGGTGCTGGCAGTAACGGCATCATTCGACGGGGCCGGGGGGGGAGCCGGGGGGGCAACTTGTCCGTTTGCGGCGGGGGGAGTTGCATCCATCGCTTTTTCCGTTGCTATTATCGGCTGGGAGGTTGTATCATAAACGCTGGTATGGTCCGGTTTAGTATTATTGGTGGCTGTGGAATTGTCGCATGAAAAGCAAAAAGCACTAATTGCGACGGAGAAAAGAAGATTGTTCAGCATGATTTTTAAAAGTTGATTGATGACCGTTTGACCAAAAGCTTTTTTGTAAAACAACACTCGCTCGGCAAAAACATTCGGTAATAAGGGTATCAAATTGACAATGCCTTTAAAACCACGGGATTTCCGATATTGTTGACTTTTGCGGGTAATCTTGTTGGGTGCTTTACAGTTTTAACGAAATATTAAACAGCAAAAAGCACTTTGGACAGCCCGCCAACGCAACGGGTTTTGCCCCCTCGGATCAGTTAAGTAGTTTTGCCGTACGATTATCCGGTTGTCGGTAAGTATTTGGATAGTAATAACTTGTAACATGCGTTATGGTCTGTTGATGCAAAGTGCAAAGGAAATTACGGACCACTGAAACGGAACCAAAGTGTAACGTACTTTTGCCGTCGCATTTAACTGCTGGAGATTACCGTGATTTTTTTCAATCAATCCGTGAAAAGATAAATTAAATATGTCCGTTCTTGTAAAAAACCTGACCAAGGAATATGGCCCGCAGAAAGCCGTCAACAATGTTTCTTTCGAGGCCAAAAGTGGAGAAGTCCTGGGTTTTTTGGGGCCGAATGGCGCCGGGAAAACCACAACCATGAAAATTCTGACCTGCTTCATTCCCCAAACCGCCGGGGAAGCCAGCGTTTGTGGATTCAACGTAGAAGCAGACCCTATGGAAGTCAGAGAGCGAATTGGTTACCTGCCGGAGCACAACCCTCTTTACAAAGACATGTACGTAAAAGAGTACCTGGGATTCGTGGCGGGCTTGCACCGGGTGAAAAACAAAAAAAAGCGGGTCGCCGAAATGATCGATATGACCGGGCTGGGAAGGGAGCAACACAAACTGATCGGTGCTTTGTCAAAAGGTTATCGGCAGCGAGTCGGATTGGCGCAGGCCATGCTCCATGATCCCGATGTCCTCATTCTGGATGAGCCTACCTCCGGTCTTGACCCCAACCAACTGGTGGAAATCAGGAGCCTGATCAAGCAGATCGGCCGCGAAAAAACTGTCATTTTTTCCACCCATATCATGCAGGAAGTGCAGGCGCTTTGCGATCGGGTGCTGATTATCAATAAGGGAAAAATCGTAGCCGACGACCCCATCGACCAGTTGCAGAACCGGATCGGCGGCGAATTGGTCGTGACCGCAGAATTTAATAGCCCCCTCAAAGCAACCCAATTGGAAAAAATCAGGCACGTTAAACAAGTAGTTGATCTCGGCAACAATAAGTGGCAGATCGTGTCGGCGGCCAAAACGGACATTCGGGGAGATATTTTCCGGTTCGCAGTAGCCAACAATCTGGTATTATTGGAAATGAGAAAAGAGGTGTTCAGCGTAGAAGATGTATTTCATGAATTGACAAAAAAATAAAACCAACGGTTTGAAGTATCTGATCGTAAAATTATTGGTAGGGTGTTTTTTCTTTGCCTCCGCGCAGGATTCCTCCATCGTCGTAACCAAGAATTTCCATTTCACAGATGGAATTTACCTGTCGTTCGAAGAATTTCAAATGGATCAACCTTCCTTTTTACAGAAGGATGTCAGCATTCATTCTTTCACCAACCCACAAACTTTTTTAACCCAGGTGGATAGTATTCTTGATTTAGAAACCAATCAGCCGATCGACCCGGACTCAGTCTGGGCGATATGCATGGATGGTGTTCCTTTTCTGAGAATACCAAAAAATGAAGTCCGCAAAACGCTGCCTTCTTTTGCTGCCTTAAAGTTGCGGGGTAAAATCTGTTACTTCACGTATCCCGATTACCGGGTAAAAAAAATCCCCGTGGCGGCCTACAATCCGCTGACGGGCCGGCCCTATCTGACAGGGGAAGTGGAGCGTGACGAGCGGGTCGTCGTAGAGAAAATGCTGCATTTTGAAACGGGGGAGATTGTCGATTTTAACCTGTCTAATTTGCTAAAATGGATACAAGAGGACCGGCATCTGGTGGAAACGATCGAAAGAACCCCGGTCGAAGAAGTGGAGGAAAAGCTGTTCCGACTTTTATTGATTTATGTGGATCGTCACGAAACAACACTTAAAACACAACGAGCGAAATGAAAAATGCCGGGTAATCCCATGTTTTTCGTAGCGCTTTTTCAACCAAACAAATGCTGACCATATTTTTTAAGGAATTAAATACTTTTTTCAGCTCGCTTATCGGCTACATCGTGGTCGGTGTTTTTCTGGCTATTCTGGGGTTGATCATGTTTGTCTTCCCCGACACCAGCCTGCTGAATTACAACTATTCCACCCTGGACCAATTATTTGATATCGCGCCGATGGTTTTCATGTTTCTTATTCCAGCCATCACCATGCGAACGTTTGCCGAGGAGCACCAAACCGGCACTATCGAACTGCTGGCTACCCGTCCGCTCACTGATTTACAGATTGTTTTGGGTAAATATTTCGCAAGCCTGGCCCTGGTAGTTTTTGCCCTGCTGCCCACGTTGCTGTATTATTACACGGTGTATCAGCTGGGCAGTCCGAAGGGCAACCTGGACAGCGGGGCCATTATGGGCTCCTATCTGGGGCTGGTATTTTTGGCCGGCGTTTTTGTCTCC
>JBFIJS010000653.1:0-2994 GCA_041600595.1 Saprospiraceae bacterium
GCAATGATGCCAACCTGCGGATTGGGGAGGCCGGTATATTCTCCTCGGGTTTTTTCCCGGCTGGTATAGTGATAACCGAACATATCGACCAGCGATTTTTCCGGACCGTAGGCATGATCGACAATACAATCTTCAAAATAAGTGACCAATCCTTCGTCGAGCCAGGCCTCCTCTTTTTCATTCGAGGCCACCATTCCCATGAAGTATTGATGAGCAAATTCGTGCGCAGCCAGCGCTTCCGAGTTTCTGATGCCAGCCGGCATATTGTAAAATGTGCCGACGGTGATCAGGGTCGGGTATTCCATCAACCCGGATCGCAGGGCGTGCAGGGGCGGATCGACAACCGTAATGGTCGGATAAGGATAAAGTCCGACATGCTCGTCGAGGTAGCTCAGGGAATGCTTGACCGCCTCCAGATAGCGCCCGGCCAACATGCAGTGTTCCGGCGGAATGAGTAACCGGATGCGGACGTGGTTCCACATTTCAACATACTCCTCAAAAAAAGGATAGGCGGTCCAGGCAAAATCGATGATGTCTTCGGCATGAAAACGCCTGGTAATCGTTCCGTCGCCATTGTCTTTTTCAGCGACCTGGCAACCGGAAGCTCCGATCACCAGATGATCGGAGGCGGTAATGGCTACATCGTACACCCCAAAGTCTGCAAAAAATTCGGTCATCCGGTGAAACTGGTGGCAATTCCATCCCCATTTGCCATCCATATTAATCTGATAAACACCAGCTTGCGGAAACCAGTGCACGAATAAAAAATAATCGTCTTTGCTGTACCCGGCCCGGGCAATAATCTTGGGCATCTTAGCCGTAAACTTCATCTGCAGGACCAGGGTGTCACCCGGCCCAAGTGGCTGATCCAGTGGCACTTGCAGCACGGACTGATCCATTTCGTTGCCATCATCGGGTTGGATGTAGCGGAGGCCGCCGGTCAGTTCTGCGCCTCCCTCCCGACCGATACTGTCCACGTTTATCCATCCCCATTCGTGGGCTGCCCGGTCAGAAAAGCTCTGATCAAAGATGGTGGTCGCCCCTTTCAGAAAAGTCGATTCGGAATTTTTGAAAGAATTGAGATACATATAAAAACGCATCTCGTGCAGGGTGTCCGGAGAGGTATTGACCCAGGTTAGAGTCTGCCGGGCCTCTACTTTTTTGGCGTGGTGATCGAGCGTCAGCGAGATGTTGTAGTTGGCGTTTCTGATGCTTAAAGGTTCACTGAAATAGGGGTCGCACTGGCCTTGCAGCAGGGTGCTCCCCAACCAGAAAACCAGTCCCATCCAAAAATATTTCATCGCTGTAATTAGTGTTGTGTAGCAGGGTTGTTGTAAAAAAACGCAAAGTAACGAAGTTGGGGGAATTTCAGGGTAAACCGGCAGGTCGTTTGATCTGAATATAAAAATGCGTCTCACCGAACACTGCCGATAATGTCCTTACGGCTTTTTGAGCCCGTCCGAATTCACTTCGCGGGGTGGTACAAAGTTTTTACATTTGCCTTTTGTGGTTCAACCCTGTGCAACCCCTTGCCGCCCACAATCGTTGGAAGACAGTTCGAGGCTCAATGATTGGCCGGAGTATCTCAAAGACCCGGCATTCTCGTTTGACCGGGTTTATTCCGACAGGTGGGACGGCGAAACGATCTGCACACCAAGGCATAAAACAGCCAAACCCCTGGTTCACCTTTTAATTTAAATCATGAAAATAGCCATTATCGGATCGGCATACCCTTTCAGGGGCGGCATTGCAAACTTCACTGACCGTTTGGCAAAAGCATTTCAGGACGAAGGCGAAGAGGTGACAATTTACACTTTTACCCTCCAATACCCGGATTTTCTCTTCCCGGGCAAGTCCCAGTTTTCAGAAGACCCGCCGCCCGGTCATTTAAACATAAAAAGGTACATCAACTCCGTCAACCCGCTCAACTGGCTATGGGCCGGCAACCAGATCCGAAAAGAAAACCCCGACCTGTTGATCGTTAAATTCTGGCTGCCTTTTATGGGGCCGTGTTTTGGGACCATCCTGAGAATCATTAAGCGCAACCGCCACACCCGGGTCATCAGTTTTGTGCACAACATGATCCCGCACGAGAAAAGGCCCGGCGACCGCATTTTCTCTAAATACTTTGTCCGGCCGGTGGATGCCTTCCTGGCCATGTCAAAATCTGTTCTGGAAGACGTCGGGCAGTTCGACACCACGAAGCCGCGGGCCCTGTCTCCGCACCCGCTGTATGATAATTTCGGGGACATAGAACCCAGGGAAAAGGCCCTCGAACGGTTGGGCCTGGATCCGGAATACCGGTACATTTTGTTTTTTGGCTTGATCCGGGCTTATAAGGGACTGGATTTGTTGATCCGGGCATTTGCCGATCCGCGGTTTAAGACTGAAAAAATAAAGCTGATCATTGCGGGGGAATATTACGATCAGAAAGAAAAATACCAGCAATTGATCAAAGAATCCGGCATTTCGGAACGGACCGTACAAGTGGACCGCTTCATCCCCGATTCTGAGGTAGCTCATTATTTCAACGCCAGCGACCTGGTCGTTCAACCCTACAAATCAGCGACCCAAAGCGGCGTCACCCAGATTGCTTATCATTTCAACAAGCCCATGATCGTCACCGATGTGGGTGGCCTGAAGGAGATGTGCCCCGACGGTAAAGTCGGCTTTGTTACCCCACCCCAATCCAAAGCCATTGCCGATGCCATCTGGAAATTTTTCAAAGAAACTGACCGGATAGCCATGATCGAAAATATAATCGGGGAGAAAGAAAAGTATAGCTGGGAAATATTGACCAGCGCCGTTTACAGCCTCGCCAGAAAAATCTGATTGTCCGCCTCCACCCGTCGCCTTTTTCATTCTTCATTGTCCGGGATCTGCTACCAACCGCTAATTCCACCCGGCGACTTTCCCTGCCTGATACTTACTGATTTAACTCATGTTACGCAAGAAATGCGGAGCAGCATAGACCTCGCCTTTTGAAACGTCCCA
>JBFIJS010000654.1:0-2984 GCA_041600595.1 Saprospiraceae bacterium
GGATTGGTGCCCCCGGGAAGAAAAATAAAGATCCTGGTTGGCAATGTCAAAGAAAGGGGCGGCTTCTTCCTCTTCTGTATTGTAGGGAAACTGCAAAGGCGGGGCAAACGAACCGTCCTTTTCGAGGTAAGTGCACCAAATATCCCCTTTGCCCTTTCCGGCCTTGTTATCAGAAATAAAGAACAAAACTTCGGAGCGGGTATCCTGCAAAATACCCGTTGCCGGATGCTTTACATTTTTGCCATTGTCCACAAAACTCCGGGGCAACTGTTTGGATGGTCCCCAGGCCCCGCTGAAATCCCGGTCGTGATACCAAATCTGGCTTTTATAAATTTCACCATTGGTATCCTGCCGGTAAAGGGTGTAGTAGATCCGTTGGCCGGTGTTGGTCAGTGCGGTAAATCCCAGGTGCTGGGTCGGGTCTTTGGGGCTGATTTCAAAAGGTGTTGGCTTATTGCCTTCCAGAAAGGTGAATGCCCTTCCGGGTTCCGCACCGTTGGGCAATTTGGAAAAATACAGTCTTTTAGCGTAGCGGTGTGCTGCCAATTCTGAAGCAGCGGTATTGATCTTCGCCGATAGCAAGCCAATTTCGTGATAAGATTTTTGCAAATGAACCAGCGTGCCCGGATCACTTTGCGCAGCCAGCAGGAATGGACAGATCCACAGGATAAATTGGGTAATTTTTAGCATTGTTGTGTTTGCTGAGATGAGGTTTGGGCACGTAGATGTTTGCTCAGGCAATTTAAAATAGCATAAAACAAATGTAAAAACTTAATTGGAATCCGCCATGATTACCCCAAAACAAATATTTGTGCTAAAAATGAGGCGGTACAGTCATCCGGAACTTCCCTTCCCATCGGCCTCGAAAGAAGGCTTCACAGTCGGCAGATATTCCGGCCCGGGTATTTCATGCATAAAAATTACCCGCTGACCAGACCGATGCTGCCTCTTATTGATCCCATTTGTCCATATGCTGCGCCAGCTGGCTCATATAGGTATAGGCCCGTTTTAACGTAGCATCCTGCGAGCGATCGTACCAACCCAGCACCGCCTCGTTGACTGCTATATCCGGATCATTGGAATAGGGATGATAGACAAAGGTGTTGCCCGACGTTGGTTTGATGCGGAGGGCCGTTCGTTTCCCATCGGGAGAATTGATGATTTCAATGGAGTTTTTATCGACCACGCTCCAGAGCATCATGTATTCTGCTCCGGCGTACAATTTTCCGGTTTCGGCATCGTGCCATTTCACCTTGATGGCCCACATGGTGCGTTCGTTATTTTCCTTAATTTCAAAAGAATAGGACTTTTTGGCGCGGGTCTCGCCGTTGGTTTCGGGCAGGGTAAAGTCCAGTTCCATACGAAGGGTATTGCGAAGCAGGTCGTGCAGCAAACTGGGACTTTGGGTGGAATAGGTGACCGGTTCCTGCGGCTGGGGAACTGGCTCCGCCTGGTCTGTTGCCGCAGCCGGGCTGGCGGCAGCATCGCCGGGCGAATTGTTTTGACAACTCCATATCAACAACAGGGAAAAAATTATTGGGTATTTCATCTTTTTTAAATTTTGGCAAAAGTAATTTTTTGCATCCAACTCCCCAAGACTGCCATCTTACCTGGCAGCAATCCGCCGATTCCATCTTGGCACTGTCCGATAATAATTGCTTTTAAATGGCGAAGCAGCGCACTCCCGGTTTTGGCTGCCACAGCAAGTCTCTCTTAAAATCCCGCTGGGCCAGGCAATTCATTACACCTTTACCTGATCCTTTTTCCTGCCTATCCTCCCGGTTCCTTTCTGAAAACGTTTACACAAAGGACGTAGCGGGAGGAGGACTTGCGGCCGGAACAGAAACCGGTCGCGGTTTTTTTCCTTAATTTCGCTCCCTCATTTTTACAAATAAAATCAAATTTTACCATGAAGAAATACGCGGCATTTGTTCTCACTTTCCTCTTTTTACAAAATTTATTTTCCCAAAAAACGCTGAGTCCCGAACTGCTCTGGCAACTTGGCCGGGTCAGTTTACACGACATTTCACCCGACGGCAAAACCGCAGTTTACAGCGTCCGGCATTACGACATCGAGGCCAACAGCGGCAGCAGCGACCTCTACGCTGTCAGCACCAACGGATCGGACCAGAGCAACGCCCGGCAACTGACCCGGATGACTGGCAGCGAAGGCGATGCCCAGTACACTCCGGATGGCAGCAAAATCGGTTTTTTACACCGGGGCAACCTGTGGGAAATGAACCCCGACGGAAGCAAAGCGGTCCAGGTTTCCAACCTGTTGATGAATGGGTTTAAATATGCCCCGGCCGGCAACCGGCTGCTCTTTATCGCCGATGTAACCTACGACAAATCCACGCAGGACCGGCACCCCGACCTGAAAAAAGCCCAGGCCAAAGTGATCGACGGTCTCATGTACCGCCATTGGAACGAATGGGAAGACGGCGCCTACAGCAATATTTTTGTGGCTGATTTTGCCAACGGACAATTGCAAAGCGAACCCGTCAACATCATGGGAGAACCCTACGATTCGCCCCTGAAGCCATTCGGCGGCATGGAGCAGATCGCCTGGAGCCCCGACGGCCACAGCATCGCTTACACCTGCAAAAAAATGCGGGGCAAGGCGTATGCCGTCAGCACCAACTCCGACATTTACCTCTACAATGTGCTGACTAAAGAAACCACCAACCTGACCCAGGGCATGAACGGATACGATCTCAACCCGTCTTTTTCCCCTAACGGGAAATACATCGCCTGGGAAAGTCAGGAAGAAGATGGTTACGAGAGCGACCGCCACCGCATTTTTGTCTATGATTTTGTCACCAAAAAGAAATGGGAACTGACTGCCGGCCTTGACCAAAACGCCAGCAACCCGCAGTGGTTTGGCAACGACCGGGTCTATTTCGACAGCCCGGTCAACGCCACAAACCAATTGTTTTACATCGACCTGAACGGCCCCGGCGACCCCGTCCAGGTCAGTACCGGAC
>JBFIJS010000655.1:0-2975 GCA_041600595.1 Saprospiraceae bacterium
CCTGCCAAATAAGAAGTATTCACGAAGCATTCGTGCCTGCTATTCACTTTTTCAGCGAACATCTGATATTGACGGATTTGCTTCTACAGGCTGTTTTCAATCTTTTGTGAGTTGTACTTCACAGCGGCAGTTTACAAATTGGTCCGGTTTAAAGTGGATTGAAAGGGCAAATATCATGGCTTGTCCATGTTTTCGCCCTTCCAATCCGGTCGGGCCATTTCCATTTACGGGTATGGCAAAAGAACAGGTTTCCTGGTTTTACACATTTAATTGTTGCCAGCAGGAAACCTTATTCCCGCTGTCATCAAGGCTGCGGCGTCATGCGCAGGTAAGGCTTGATGATTTTGTGCCCTTTCGGAAATTTAGCCGGAATATCCTCCGTCGCAATGGAAGGAGAGACCACGACGTCCTCGCCCTGTTTCCAGTCGGCTGGTGTTGCAACACTCTCATAGGCAGTGAGTTGTAAACTGTCAATGACCCGGAGTATTTCCAGGAAATTTCGCCCCGTAGAAGGAGGGTAGGTCAGTGTCAGTTTCACTTTTTTGTCCGGCCCAATGATGAATACCGTCCGAACCGTCACCTTGTCCGTTTGATTTGGGTGGATCATATCGTAGAGAGTGGCCACATTCCGGTCTTCATCGGCGACGATGGGGAAATTCATGGTCACATTTTGCGTTTCCTCAATATCCTTGATCCATTCAAAATGAGAATCGAGCGGGTCGACCGAAACGGCTAATGCCTTCACATTTCGTTTCTCAAACTCCCCTTTTAAAGCAGCGGTCCGGCCCAGCTCGGTGGTACAGACTGGCGTAAAATCCGCCGGGTGAGAAAATAGCAGGCCCCAGCTATCGCCGAGCCATTTGTGGAAATTGATGGTGCCTTCGGTGGTTTGTGCGGTGAAATCGGGAGCGGTGTCCCCTAATCTGATTGCCATGTGGTTTAAATTTTAATGGTTTAGAAAAATGAGTCCGGAAAATCGTTTCCGGGTTGAATCGGGTAAAACAAAAAAGCCCTTCCGGACTGGAAAGGCTTTTTTGTTTTTTTAAAAAGATAAACAAATAAACTACCTGAGTAGCCGGCCTTTCCAGTACGGAACAGAGCAACAACAGCAACAACAAGCAGTCATATTTTTATTTATTTTTTTCATCATGTGGCAAATATAGTGGCAATCAATTTAAAGATGCAACTACATGAATATATGAACTTACTTTGATATGATGGCAAACGAGGCAGAAACGATCTGGCATTTTCTCAATTTTCCCTTTTGCAGCCGACATAAGGGGACAAATACACTCATTTGGTCAAAAGCACCTGAATAATTTCTTCATCTTTACGCAAAAGAAAATTTTATGCGAAACGAGTTTATGCTCTTCTCCATCCTCTCCTTGTTGGTTGTCGGGGTGGCAGGTTACTTTTGGTGGCCCTCGATCTTATGGTCTTTGGTGGTGCTGGTTCCACTCATTGTGCTGGGTATTTATGAAATGATCCAGACGGAACATGCCATTATGCGCAACTTCCCGTTGCTGGGGCGGGGCAGGTATATCATGGAAGCACTGCGTCCAAAAATTTATCAATATTTTATAGAGTCGGATACCGATGGCCGTCCATTGAACCGCATTTCGCGGACGGTCGTTTACCAACGGGCCAAAAGCCAGCTGGATTCAACCCCTTTCGGTACCCAGCTGGACGTTTATGGCGATGGGTACGAGTGGCTCAATCATTCGATCGCTGCGCTCGACATGCAGGCCCTCGACCATGATCCCCGGGTGACGATTGGCGGGCCGGACTGCCGGCAGCCTTATAGTTGCAGTCTGCTGAATGTGGCGGCGATGAGCTTCGGCTCTCTCAGCCACGCATCCATCCGGGCCCTGAATGGAGGAGCCAGTATTGGCGGGTTTGCGCACAACACGGGCGAAGGTGGCATCAGCTCTTATTACCTGGAGTTTGGCGGCGACCTGATTTACCAGATCGGAACAGGCTACTTTGGCAGCCGCTCACCGGATGGCCGTTTTTCTCCGGAAGAATTTGCGAAACGGGCAGCCTTACCTGCGGTCAAAATGATTGAGTTGAAATTGTCGCAGGGAGCAAAACCAGGACATGGCGGTATCTTGCCGGCAGCGAAAAATACTCCTGAAATTGCGGCCATCCGGGGAGTCGAACCCGGAACGACAGTCAATTCCCCGCCTGCTCACACCGCATTCTCCAACCCGAAAGAGTTGTTGTCTCTCATTAAACAAATGCGGGAACTATCCAACGGAAAACCTGTCGGTTTCAAACTTTGCATCGGCCGGAAAAGTGAGTTTCTGGGTATTTGCAAAGCGATGGTCGAAACGGGTATCAAACCTGATTTTATTGCGGTGGATGGTGGCGAAGGTGGCACCGGCGCGGCCCCACTCGAATTTTCCAATTCGGTAGGTATGCCTTTTCGCGACGGTCTGGCTTTCGTTTACGATGCCCTCATTGGTTTTGATCTGAAAAAAGACATCAAGATTATAGCATCGGGGAAGATCATGACGGGTTTTGACCTATTCAAAGCCATAGCCCTGGGAGCTGATGCCTGTTACGCTGCCCGGGCCATGATGCTGGCCCTGGGTTGCATCCAGGCCCTCGAATGCAACCAAAATTCCTGTCCCACCGGTGTCGCAACTCAGCGACCTGAGTTGGTGAAAGGATTGGTTGTGAGTGACAAAAAGAAGCGGGTTGCCAATTTCCACCAGAGCACCATGGATGCCTTCCTGGAATTGCTGGCAGCTGCCGGTGTCAGTCACCCCAATGAGATCAACCGCACAGATGTGTACCGGCGGGTTTCCATGAACAAGGTCAAAAGGTACCATGAAATTTACCCTTACATAAGCCCGGGGTGTCTGTTGCAGGAAGAAACCATACCCAAGGGCTGGAAAAAATACATGGCGGAAGCAAGGACCGACACTTTCCGGGCTGATTTGCAACTTTAACCGGACCTGATCGGCCAACTC
>JBFIJS010000656.1:0-2966 GCA_041600595.1 Saprospiraceae bacterium
CCGGTGGTGCTGAACCAGAAAAACCGCTCGCCGGGATGGACATCGTTGTGGAAATGCAGGTATTTTAAATGTTCCAGCAGGTTGCCGCCGTGGGCGTGAGTGATGGCCTTGGGGATCCCCGTCGTCCCCGAGGAATAGAGGACATAAATGGGGTGGTCGAATGGCACCGCTTCGAAATGAAGGGGCTGGTTGGCCCGGAAAGTATCATTCCAGCAGGCAGCGGCAGGCAGCCCGGGCGTATGCTCAATAAAGTCCTGGCTCTCCTCCGCACTCAGGTAGGGTACCAGAACCAACGTCTCCACCGAATCCAGCTTCTGGCACAACTCGCTGACAATCTGCTTTTTGTCAAATGGTTTGCCGTTGTAGGTGTAACCGTCGCAGGCAAACAGGACTTTGGGTTTTATTTGGGAAAAACGGTCAGCTACGCTGTTGGCACCAAAATCGGGTGAACAACTCGACCAGATGGCTCCGATGGATGCCGTCGCCAGAAAGGCATACGTTGCCTCGGGAATATTGGGTAAAAAGGCCGCTACCCGATCCCCTTTTTTGACACCTTTTTCTTTCAAATAGGCTGCCATGGATGCTACCTGGCTGGACATCTCTGCCCACGAAATTTCGAGGTATTCATATTTCTCCGACGAAAAAATGATGGCTGGCCGGTCGTCGTTTCGCTTGCGGAAAACATGCTCGGCGTAGTTCAGGGTGGACCCGGCAAACCACCTGGCCTGCGGCATTTCTCCGCTCAGCACCTGCTGGTACGGCGTGTGAGCAATAATGTCGAAATACGCCCAGAGGCTTTCCCAGAAGTCTTCGATGTTTGTCACCGACCATGTCCAGAGGCTTTCGTAATCCTTGAATGTCAGTCCTTTATGTTCCCTGAGCCAGCGCTGGTAGTGTTGCAGGTGAGATTGGTTTTTGAATGCCTGGGAAGGTTCCCATAATTTTTTTGCGGTAGTCATTGACGGATTATTTTATCGCTCGGTGAAAGGTATTTGCCCGGTGGTCGATCGTTTTTGATTTAATTCGGAAAGTTGTAAAAATAGAAAAAACGGCTACTTTTGATAAAATGGTTTTTATTTCAAAACACAACTTACATGAAAAACAACATTTCACCCTTCGGAAAGATAAGAAAGCCGCTATGTCTGGTGCTGTTACTGCCGCTTTTCCTATCTTCCTGTGCCGCTTTGCTGGGCGGAATGATGGCCGATATGGGTGGCAGCGAACCACCGCCTGATTTCGATTTTCCAGGCGAAGCGACCGGCCAGATCTCCTTCACCATTTTACAAATGAACGATGTTTATGAAATCGCACCGCTGGAAAAAGGAAAAGTCGGCGGGCTGGCCCGCGTGGCTACGTTGCGGAACCAATTGATGGAAGAAAATTACAACCTGCTCACCGTTCATGCCGGTGATTTTCTCAGCCCCTCTCTGATCGGTACCCTCAAATACGAGGATCAGCCCATCAAAGGCCGGCAAATGGTGGAAGTGATGAATGCGATGGGGGTGAACGTGGTGGCATTTGGCAATCACGAGTTCGATGTTAAAGAACACGAACTGCAACAGCGGATGAATGAATCGTATTTCGACTGGATCGGTACCAGTGTGCTGCACAAAACAGGCAATAAACTGGAGCCTTTTTATAAAGAATCCTACGGGATCAAATATTTTTCACCGGAATCTTACATCTGGGAAGTAACGGATTACGTCAGTGGCGAAACGATCAAAGTCGGATTGTACAGCGCCACCATCAACAGCAACCCGCAGCCCTGGGTGTATTATGAAGATGCCTACCAGGAAGCGACCAAGGCTTTTCTGGCTTTGAAAAGTGAAGCCGATGTGATCGTTGGCCTGACGCATCTTTCCATTGAGGAAGATTTAAAAATGGCGGCCTTGCTCCCCGAAACCGCTCTCATTATGGGCGGGCACGAACACGAAAATAGCCGCGACACCGTCGGCAATGTCGTCATCACCAAAGCCGATGCCAATGCTAAAACGGTCTATGTCCACCGCTTTACATACGATTTGCAGAGCAAGCAAACCTTTGTTGAATCGGAGTTGGTACCCATCACCGATCAAATTCCGGATGATGAATATGTTAAGGAAATCGTGGATAAATGGCAGCAGGTGCAGAATGAGAAGATCCTCGAGGTCGTGGAAAATCCCGATGAAATTATTTACCGTGCCGACCAGCCACTCGACGGCCGGGAGTCAAGCGTTCGCACCAAACAAACCAACCTGGCCGGGTTGATTGCTGCGGGGATGGCTGCTTCGCTGAAAAAACCGGCTGACTGTGCCATCTTCAACGGAGGGTCCATCCGGCTGGACGATCAGTTGCAGGGGGACATAACCCCCGTCGATCTGTTCCGGGCTCTGCCTTTTGGCGGATCCGTTTACGAAATCGATGTGAAAGGAAGTGTTTTGAAAAAGGCCCTGATCGCCGGTTTGGAAAACCGGGGCAGCGGAGGGTATTTACAGTGGCATAATATTGAGTATGAAAACGAGGGGAAAACGTGGAAAATCAACGGCCAGCCACTCCTCGATAATAAGGTTTACCACATTGCCTCCAGCGACTACCTGGCTAAGGGAAAGGAAGAGCGACTGGAGTTTTTTAAAGAAAATAACTTCGTCAAATTAGACGTTCCGCAAGCCGGCGACACCACCGATCTGCGGAGCGACATCAGAAGGGCAATTGTGGCCTATTTGAAATCACTTTAGATGTTAGGTTAGCTGCCGAAAACCGGCGCAGCAACTCTGACCTCCTTGCAGAAAAAAAGTACAGAGAACCTTCGTTTTTTTTTAACCCCCGAATACAGAAAAATTCATTGTTTAAATCTTATTAATATAAACATCATGATTCGCAGCTTATTTAAACTCCTGGTCATCCTCATCATTGGGGTGCTTATTTACAACTACTTCCTGGGAACGCCGGAAGAAAAAGAAAATGCCAAACAGATTTTTAGTGAGGTA
>JBFIJS010000657.1:0-2959 GCA_041600595.1 Saprospiraceae bacterium
GACCCTGGACGCAGAATGGGGCGTAGGGATGCGCTTTAAAAAGCAGGCACTTTCGTTTCCGCGGCAACTCATGCTCGGAGCCATACAAGACGAAACGTTGATCTATGACATGGGTGCGGCCATTGCGAGGCACCTGTTGCGGGTGGGGGTTACCATCAATTTTGCGCCCGTCGCCGATGTCAACAACAATGCCGAAAACCCCGTTATCAACTACCGCTCTTTCGGCGAAAATCCACAAAAAGTAGCCGTCAAATCCTATCAATACATGAAGGGGATGCAGGACAACGGCGTGATGGCCTGCGCCAAGCACTTTCCCGGGCACGGAGATACCGATACTGACAGCCATTACGACCTGCCGGTCATTCCGCATGCGATGGAGCGCCTGGACAGTCTGGAACTGTACCCCTTCAGAATGTTGATTTCCCAGGGCATTGGCAGCGTAATGGTTGCACACCTGGAAGTGCCGGCGATTGAAAAAAATAAGAACCTCCCGACGACATTATCCCGTGCGACCATCACGGATTTGCTGAAAAATAAAATGAACTTCAACGGGCTCATCATGACCGATGCCCTGGAAATGAAAGGCGTGACCAAGCACCATGGCCCAGGGGAAGTTGAGGCCAAGGCCCTGGCTGCCGGAAATGACGTCTTGTTGCTGCCCAGTGATGTGCGGGCGGGTTTTAAAACCGTGAAAGAATGGCTCGGGGATGGCCGGCTCGATAGTGCGGCGGTTAATGCCAGCGTCAAAAAGGTTTTGCGGTGGAAGTACCGGATGGGACTTACCCAATTCAACAGACTGGCGGAAGAACATGTAAGTAAGGACGTGAACGACAATGCGGCCAAAGCGCTGCGCCGGAAATTAATCGCCAACGCATTGACACTGGTGCGGAACGACGACGATTTGGTGCCTTTGGGAAATGCTGCGAGTAGTAACTGGGCCGGTTTCAAAAATTTGTCGGACTTGTCGGTCGGAGCCATTTCCATCGGGGATGACGGCAAGCATTTTCACGATCATTTAGAGAAATATAAAAAGGCGGAGACCTACAGCGTCGGAAAAGTTATTTCTGAAAGTCAGCAAAATAGTTTTCTCAGAAAACTGGAGGGAAAAGACCTGGTCATCGTCGGCCTGCATGCACACAGCCAGCGGGCTTCACAGGATTTTGGGATTTCACGCAGTGCCATTTCTTTTATTAAAACTTTAAATAAAAGAACCAAGGTAGTCATGGTGCTTTTTGGTAATCCTTATGCATTAAAAGATTTCGATGAAATAGGGAATATCCTGGTGGCTTATGAAGATGAAGATGATATACAGGAAATAGCGGCCCAGGCATTGTTCGGTGCTTTCTCAATAAGCGGACGACTACCTGTAACCGTGACCGAAAAAAGTAAATACGGGGCAGGAATCACTACTCCGGCATTGCAGCGGCTGACTTATGGTTTGCCGGAAGAAGCGGGAATGAGCAGCGGGAAGTTGTTGAAAATAGATAGCATCGTGCAGAGCGCCATCGACGAAAAAGCAACGCCGGGTGCCGTGGTACTGGTTGCCAGGAAAGGAAAAATTGTATTTCATAAAAGTTATGGCCGGCACACCTACGAGAGTAAATCAAGGCCGATGCAGGAGGATGATATTTTTGACCTGGCCAGTATCACGAAGATCGCGGCGTCCACGGTGTCATTGATGAAATTGCAGGAGGAAAATAAATTTGATTTTAACGACCCGGTTAAAAAATATATTCCTGAATTTGACACGACGGATAAAGCTGATATTCCGGTTTCGAAAATGCTTTCACACCGGGCTCGCTTGACTACCTGGATCAAATTTTATGAAAATACTATTTCCGATAAAAAACAGCCTTTAAATGAATATTATAAATCCAAACCGGGTGGTGATTATTCCCTGGCGGTTGCCAAAAATTTATTTTTAAAAAATGATTATCCGCAAAAAATATGGGAAGAAATACTGGCCAGTCCGTTGTTGAAAAATGAGGGATATAAATACAGTGATCTTGCTTTTTATATTGCTGCAGAAATTATTAAACGACAAAGTGGAATGCGCATTGATGAATATGCGCAAGAAAATTTTTACAAGCCATTGGGGATGGAAACAACTATGTATAATCCCCTGAAAAAATTCCCGGTCGACCGGATTCCACCAACGGAAGAAGATAATTATTTCCGGCAACGGCGCATACAAGGATATGTGCACGACATGGGTGCGGCTATGCTCGACCAGGTGAGCGGGCACGCCGGTCTTTTTTCCGACGCCAATGACCTCGCCAAACTCATGCAGATGCTTTTAAATAAGGGCGCTTACGGTGGTGTGCAACATTTAAAACCGGAAACGATCCACCAGTACGCTACCCGCTGCAATGGCTGTACGCGCCGGGGGCTTGGTTTCGATATGCTGCAACTCGATCGCCGTTACGAACCAAACCTTTCGCTCCTTGCCAGCGACCGCACTTTCGGCCACCTTGGCTTTACCGGCACCGCTGCATGGGCCGATCCGGAAAATGAATTAATTTATATTTTTCTGTCAAATCGAACCTACCCGAAAATGCGGCCGAATAAATTGGGAGAGATGAATACGCGAGTGTTGGTCATGGATGCAGTGTACGAGGCAATAGAGAAATAAATATGTAAAACCCGGTACAGTTTTCTTGTTGAGTACTCTGTAATAAAAGTTTCTTTAAAAAATAAACCGGGAATGTGGGCCGAAAAAAACAATCGGGCAATTAAGTTTCTGACTGCTCGGCCCAACGGGATTTTAAGGGGTGGCGTCGTCCCTTAAAATCCCTTGAGGCAGGCTTTCCGGGTGTTGCAATAAGAGCAACGTTTCCTGCTCCGCATTTTATAAATACACTTCCGTTACACAGTATAGAGCAGTGCCTTTATTTTAGCTATTCCCATTTCATCCAATAATTTAATATTTCTTTCCGGCACTTTTTTAATATCAGTATAA
>JBFIJS010000658.1:0-2959 GCA_041600595.1 Saprospiraceae bacterium
CGTGGCGCTGCCCGACGGCGTGGTGCTCCGGCCCGGCGGCGCGACGCGCTCGGAGACGCGCGCCCGTTGGGGCGTGGCCGCCGACCGGATGGTCGCGCTGTTTTTCGGGTTCATCCACGGAATGGGTTTTGCCAATTATTTCCGAACCTTGTTTGGGGAAATGGGAAGCATCGTGCAACCCCTTTTCGCCTTCAACGTTGGTCTCGAACTGGGGCAGTTGATGATCGTCGGACTGTTTTTTGGTTTTTATTTTTTGCTTTCGCAAATATTTCGCATCCGCCAGCACGACTGGAACCTGTTTTTTTCCGGCGCCGGCGCCGGGGTTGCTTTGGTCATGATTGTCAATCAGTTGGCAGGGTAGGAGGGCTTTTCAGTCAGCACCCGGGCGCAGGTTTGCAAAGTAGTTCGCCCAAACCGGCCAGAACCTAAGATATGCGCAACCGGGATGATTTTCTAAAATTACAGCGTCATCGTACATTGCCCCTTAAAACCCGTTGGGGTGCTGCCAAAAACCGAAAGACAGGCTGCCCTGCATTTTACAAATGTCGTTTCCTAAACAGTCCAAAACGGCCATCATCCGTTTCTTCAAACATCTGTACCAATGAAAATAAAAGGTAAACTGACCCTCCCGGAGCTGGTGAACAAGGTAAAAAGCGATGACATTGAAACCATCGTTGTTGCTTTCACCGATCATTATGGCCGCCTCGTCGGCAAGCGTTTTGATGCCGGGTTTTTCCTCGAAAGTGCCGTCAAAGATGGCACCCACGGCTGCGACTACCTCCTCACCACCGACATGGAAATGGAACCGGTGCCCGGCTACCAATTTGCCAATTGGGAATTGGGCTACGGTGACTTTCACCTCGTCCCCGACATGCATACCCTGCGGGAGGCAACCTGGCTGGAAAAGTCAGCGATCGTGCTTTGCGACCTTGAAAATGAAAAGACCCATAAACCCATTGCGGTGGCACCCCGGTCTGTTTTGCAAAAGCAGGTCAATAATGCCAAACGGGCCGGCTACGAAAGTTTTGCCGCTTCCGAACTGGAGTATTATGTTTTCGAAAACAGCTACCGGGAAGCCCACGAAAAGCATTTCCAGGCATTAAAACCAGTCGGTTGGTACCTGGAGGATTACCACATTATGCAAGGCAGCCGGACGGAGCACTTTACCGCAGCTGCCCGACGGCATTTGAAAAATTCCGGGGTGCCGGTGGAGAACTCAAAAGGAGAATGGGGCCTGGGGCAGCACGAACTCAATGTCCGTTACGCGGAGGTGCTGGAAATGGCCGATCGCCACGTCGTTTTCAAACAATGCCTGAAAGAATTGGCGGACAGTATGGGGATTTCCGTGACTTTTATGGCCAAATATCATGAAGACCAGGCGGGTTCGAGTTGCCATATTCACATGAGTCTTTGGCGAAACGGGGAAAATGTTTTTGCCGGAGACAAGCCGTTTGGGCCGGTGCTGGGATCGGATGTATTCCGCTGGTTTTTAGGCGGTTGGATTGCCCATGTGCCCGATGTGATGCCCTTCTACGCCCCAACCGTTAACTCCTACAAGCGCTACCAGGATGGTTCCTGGGCCCCGACCCGGCTGGCCTGGAGCTACGACAACCGCACGGCCGGTTTTCGGGTGGTCGGCAAGGGCAGCAGTCTCCGTATTGAGTGCCGCATCCCCGGTGCCGATGCCAACCCCTACCTGGCTTTTGCCGCTTCCCTGGCTTCCGGGCTGGCTGGTATTAAAAACAAGATCGAACCTCCGGCCATTTTTGAGGGCGATATTTATGCGGCCAAACATTTGCCCAGGGTGCCCTACACCCTGGGCGATGCGGTTGCCCTTTTTGAGAAAAGTCCGTTTGCCAAAAAGGCATTTGGTAAGGAGGTGGTGGCACATTATGCCCATTTTTATAAAAAAGAGGTTGAGAGCTTTAACAACGCCGTGACTGACTGGGAAAGGAAGCGGTATTTTGAGAGGATTTGATGAATGGTGAATGGTGAGAGGTGAATGGAGAGTGGTGAATATTTGACAACTCTTATTTTCTAACCATAATATCGTTTTTACTATGAAAAATGCTCTACAAAAAAAGGATGTCTGGAGGGAGAAGACATTGAAATTTGCGATTGGGATTGTCAACTTGAACCGCTTTTTGGTTTGTGAGAAAAAGGAGTTTGTTTTGTGTAAACAAATTTTGAAATCGTGAACCAACCCCGGTGCGATGGTGATGGAGGCAGCCAATGCGGAAAGCGGGATGGATTTTATCCATAAACTGGCGGTTGCCCAAAAAGAAACCGGGGAGACCCAATATTGGTGGGAGTTACTATTTGCCATCAATTTTATCAATAAAACCGAGTTTGACGCTTTATTTGCGGATAGCGAGGAAATTGAAAAGAACATAGCGAGTTCCATCAAAACCAAAAAGCGAAACCTTGGACTAAAAGTCCTTTAAATTTAAACATGAGTTGTGGGTTGCCTGACATGGTTGGTAACCAAAATTCACCCCCGAAGTGAATTCGGGGCAGGCTATTCATCATAAAAAAAAAATGCGTTTACAAAACAAAACCGCCCTCATCACCGGGGGCTCCAACGGCATCGGAAAAGCAACCGCCAACCTGTTTGCCAAAGAAGGGGCGAATGTCGTCCTGACCGACATCAACGATGCCGCCGGCCAGGCAGTGGCCGATCAGATCAAAGCTGCCGGTGGGCAGGCGGCCTATTTTCATGCCGATGTCGCCAGGGCTGGCGACTGCGAGGCCATGGTCGCTTTTACCGAAAAAACGTTTGGTGCTATGCATATTCTGTTCAATAATGCGGGTATCATGCACAACGACGATGGCGATGCGGTGTCCACCGAGGAGAGCATTTTCGACCTGACCTTTGCGGTCAATGTAAAGGGCGTTTTCTTCGGCTGCAAATACGGCATCCCGGCGCTGAAACGGGCCGGTGGTGGTTCGATCATCAACA
>JBFIJS010000659.1:0-2954 GCA_041600595.1 Saprospiraceae bacterium
CAACTGTTGCTGGAAACCGGCGGAGGACTCAAAAAAGCCCGGTGGTTTTTTGACTGCGACGCCCCCTTTCTCGTTTGCAACGTCGATGTGCTAACCAACCTCGACCTCGCCCTGCTGTACCAGACACATCTGCGATCAAATGCCCTGGCGACCCTGGCCGTTCGCGACCGGAGTTCTTCCCGCTATCTGCTCTTTGACCAATCCATGCATTTGCAAGGTTGGAAAAACGAAAAAACCGGCGAAACCCGGCCGCCTGTTTTGGCGCAAGCCGATCTCTCGCCGCTGGCTTTCTCCGGTATTCAGGTATTGAGCCCCGCCATTTTTGATTATATGCCGGAAGAGGATAAATTTTCCATCATAGACGTTTATCTTCGGGCCATGAAAACGGCAACCATCTCCGGATTTACACACGATCAGGATTTTTGGCTGGACGTTGGAAAACCCGCTGCACTGGCAGCAGCCCAACAGGCAACTTTTTTCTGACCGAACATCTTTCAGCACAACAAAACAAACAATATGGACTCACCAAAAAAGGATTTTAAAAATAAGAATACCGACCTGCAAAAAGACAATTCCGATACCCGGTCGAACCTCAGTAAGTCTTTTGACTCCGGCATGTCTAAGGCTAAAAAATTTACCAAACGGCTGTTGTGGAGTATCCTGGGGCTAATCGTTCTGGCCATTGTTGGCTTCTTCCTCTGGGGCAACTACACTTATTCCGAAGGCACCCGGTCCGGTGAATTGATTAAAATTTCCAAAAAAGGTTACGTTTTCAAAACCCACGAAGGCCAGTTGAAACTCGGTGGTATCGATATGGAAAACAAAGACGAAGGCCTGAGCGATACCTGGAGTTTCTCCGTAACCGATCACGACATCGTGACGAAACTGGAAAAAATGCAAGGAGAAAAAGTTGTGTTGCGCTACAAGGAAATCAACTACTCCATGCCCTGGCAGGGCGACACCAATTACTACATCATTGGTGTGGAAGAAAGATAACCGGCAACCATCCGCGCCGCGGCGGCGGTAAACGGGCCCGCCTGTTGATCGCAGCCACGTTTCTGACCCGATAAATACACCGCTCTGTCAGCGGCAATAACCAAAGATTTCCGCTTTGCGGAAAACACTTCGCCGCTCCTCTTTTAACAACTTGATTTTTTGAAAAACCAAACCCCGCAGGTACTGGCTTAAGTCCGGCCAAACAACCTGACTGCTGCCTTTTACAACCTGTTTTTGCAAACTATTGACCATGAGAACACCAATCTGCCCTTTTATAATTTTGTGTCTTTTTTTTTCGAACACGATCCTGTCGCAGGAGAAACTACAGGTAGCCATTGTCAGCGAAAACAGCGCCGATGCCATTGAAGCAGATTGGTTTCTCGAATCGGTTAAAACCGAAATCAGCACATTGCTGAAAAACCGGTTTGAGGTATCATTCAAAGAAGAGTTCGGAGCCTACGACCCCCGGAAAATTGAAGCTCACTTCACAAGATTTTTCCAGGACAACGAAACCGATATCATCATTGGCCTCGGAACACTCAGCAGCAGCATCCTGGCTGATCGGCAGGAATTTGCGAAACCCGCCATCGCCGGCCTCATCATCGACCACGAATTGCAGAAAACCCCCTACCGGGCCGACGGCACTTCGGGGATGCCCAATTTCACTTATATCCAATCTCCATTCAGCCTGGAACGAGATGTCAAGGCACTGTACCGGCTGGCTCCCTTCAAAAAAATTGGCGTAGTCGGGGGGAGCAATCTCATCAGATTTTTGCCCTTTCTCCAGGAAATCATGGCCGGGATCACACAGGAACTGGGCAATTCGTTTACCATTTTTTCCTATCAGAAAACAGTTGAAGAAACCCTGTCGATCCTGCCCGACGACATAGACGCCCTGTACTTGTTGCCCGCTTTTGACGAAATGGACGACGCCCAAATCCAGGCGTTCATGCAGGGCGTCAACGCCCGGGGCATTCCGTCGGTCGCACTGTTGGGGGAGTTGTTTATTGAGAATGGTGTACTGATGGGCTACGAGGCCAGTGCCAATTTACAACGGATGCCCCGGCGCATGGCGATCAACGTCCTGAAGCTGGCCGAAGGCCAAAATGCCGCCGATCTGCCCGTAGCCATTCCCACCTACAACGAAACGCTGCTGATCAATATGGCTGCCGCCCGGCAATGCGGAAAATACCCCGACTGGGACTTGATGTCCGAATCGATCATGCTCAACGTCAACGAAGTAGAAACCGACCGGTCACTCAATCTGCAGGCTGTGATTGGTGAAGCTTTACAACAGAACCTGCGTTTGAAAATAGCCGAAAAAGACCCCCTGATCGCCCGGAAAGAGGTCGATCTGGCCCGTGCTGATTTATTGCCGCAGCTGGATGCATCCACCTCGTTCGTATTGCTGGACAACGTGACTACGCGCAGTTCTTTCGGCAACCAGGGACGCCTCAACTGGCTCGCCCGGGGCAATATTTCCCAAATTATTTTGGCCGAGCCGGCCCTTGCCAACCTTACCATCCAAAAGCTCTTGCAGAAAGGACAGGAAAATGCCCTCGCCCAAACCCAACTGGATGTCGTCATGGATGCCGCCACTGCTTTCCTCAACCTGCTCCAGGCAAAAAGTGCCGTGCAGGTACAAAACCAAAACGTGCTGGTCACCAAAGAAAACTTCGACATTGCCAAAGCTAAAGAGGCAGTTGGTTACGCCGGGGCTTCCGACCTCAACCGCTGGGCTTCCGAACTCGCCCAGGAAAATATCAATCTCAACGACGCCCAGGCCCGCTTCCGGCAGGCTCGCTTTCGTCTCAACCAACTGCTCAACCGGCCCATCGATGAGGAATTTGTTATCGAAAATGCCACCCTGGAGGATCAAATGCTCTTCGTGACTGACCAGCGGATGGATATCGTCAATAATTACGGCGACCTGGAAAAGCTGGCGGATTTCCTGGTAC
>JBFIJS010000660.1:0-2946 GCA_041600595.1 Saprospiraceae bacterium
AGAAAAAAACGTGAATTGGTTTTTGTAAAACACCTTGTAACGGGCTTGTCCCAGGTGGAAAATTTCCCGTAGGGAAAGGTCGGTGGAAACGGGGGTGGTACAAGTATAGTTGACCAGGTAGCTATCCCCGGCGAGGATGTGTTTTTTTACCAGATCGAACCCCGGGAGGTATTGCTGATAGGCAATCGGGTATTTTCTAAAATACCAGTTGGCCGGTAAGGCAGGCGTCTGATGGTAATTTTTAAATCCCTGAATATTGAATAAAATATCTTCCCGGTTCCATTCATGCATCGCCAGGAGCTCGATTTTTTCTGATTTAAAATCGGCCAGAAAAAAGAAGGGCGTGCCGGCTGCGCCGAAACGGTTCATTCGCTCCCAGATGTCCTCTTCCGGAGTGGTGGAAGAAGGCTGGTCGGGATGGCAGGAAGTAGGTTTGTTGCCCATGTTCAAAATCAGTCGTCTGTGATGAGGTCGTTATTGGTGGCAGCAGTGTCGACCGTTTCTGCTTTTCAGATGTTTGAGTTGAATCTTGATATAAGTTTTATCAGGTTGATGCAGCCGCAAAATCTCATTAATTCCTATCAACTTTTATCAACTCCTATCAACTTTCATCAACTCTTAAGGCATTTCCCCATTAAAGTAAGGTGCCAGTTTTTCGACGAGAAATGCCGGGGCAGTCACTGTTTTGTTGGTCGCCATTTCCACAAAAGCCAACCGGACCGAACCGCCATTAACCATTTTGCCGAGCTCATTAAACACCTCAACGTGGAAAATGATGTCTTTCCCGGGCATTTCCCGCAGGGTGGTTTTTATCGTCAGGAGCTCGTCGTATTTCGCCGGCCGCACGAACCGCATCTGCAGCGATTTGACCGGCAGCATGATGCCCCGTTCTTCTTCCATTTCCCGGTAGGTAAGACCAAGCGACCGGAGCATTTCCACACGTCCGATTTCGTAGAGATCGGCATAACGACCATAATACAGGTATCCCATTTGATCAGTTTCACCGTAGCGGACACGTTTCTGAAAGTTGTGTGAATACATCTGATAAAAGGGTGGGGGAGTGAGAAAAACGGAACGCCGGCCTCTAAAGCGACCTTCCCTATTTCAGCACTTCTCCGCTGGTTTGCTGCTGTTTTATGGTTGTTCGGTCCCTGGATCTCAACCCGGGCAAGTGATTGAAAATGGGGTGCCGTCATTCCCGCTCCACCGGACAGGTCATGCAGTGCGATCCGCCCCGAGCCCGCGACAGTTCATTAGATGGCAGGTTGATGATCGTATTCTCGATGTCCTCCACTTTTACCTTTCCGGATTTGATGTCTTTCAGCAACTGTCGGGCGTGCACGATTTTATAGCCGGCCTCCTTGAAAGCTTTTTCCGTATGAGGGTTGCGGTCGTAGGTAATGGCCACACCGGGTTTAATGGCCACCAGGTTGCAGCCGTCGGTCCACTGTTCCCGCTCCTGATAGGGTGATACGCCCTCGCCGCTGAGGATGAACTCCATCTTGGGGCTGATCTCGTTGGTCATAAAATCCCGGATAGAGTGGTAATATTTGGAAGTGCCGTTGTGACGGTGCACCTCAACATTGGAAGCGAGCCCGTCCAGCACGATGGGTTTGAAAGCGACAATGTGGTTGTTATTGATCTGGGTAAAAATGGTGTCAATGTGCATGTAGGAACGGTCTTTCGGGATATTGATCTGCACCACGTTTTTAATAACATTTTTTTCAAACAACACATCCCGCAGGGAATGGATGGCATGCTCGCTGGTTCGTTCGCTGTGCCCGATGAGTAAATAGTCTTTGTTGAGGATCATCATGTCGCCGCCTTCCAGCGAGACGTACTCACCCCGGCGGGAAGGGGGGAATTCTTCCACGTGGTTCATGTTGATGACGCGGCCTTCCTTTTTCAGGTGGGCAAACATCGGGTGCGACCAAAAGATGAAGCGGGCGAGGAAGTTTTCGCGAAAACGAGCTTCTTTTTCCGGCTTGGTAATAATGACGTGATCGTTGACCGTTACGGCAATATCGCGGGTAAAAATAAAGTTGGGGATCGGGTCAAAAAGGATATGATCTTCACTCATGTGGCCGGTGATCAGCACATCCGCCAGTTGGTCGGGTGGCAGGGCCAGCAGCATGGTTTTGGTGCTGCTGGGGAGCTCTTCATACCCCATGATCAGGTCGATTACTTCCTCGGTCGTTTCGGGGTCGGCCTTGATGCAGTCCTCCACTAAGTCCCTCGTTTCCAACACGTTACCTTCGCCAATAAAGGCTTCCAGAATGCCGGTGAATACATCGTGCTCTTCCTGCATATGGGGCAGGTGGACGATGTCGTCGAAGAGTAACTCTTCGGCTCTTTTGGGGGAAATACGGGCGATGCCCTCATCGGGCCGGTGAACGATCACCTTTTTCAGCTGACCGATTTCGGATGAAACTTGAATTGGCATAAAACAATGGTGAATGGTGAGCGATGGATTGGCAGCCCCGGCTTGCCGCCGGTCGTGCATCCAACACCCGCCATTTGGTTAGGTATTTCAAGTGATGGGAGGCGGGGCCTTCGGAGGGCCAAAAAGCATAGGGCAACACCTTTTTTCCTCACCATCAGATAATCTTTTCAATTTCGTAGATCGAATTAATCTTGCCGGCAAATATGCAATAAAAATCAGGCTTTTCGTGCAGGCGACTGATTTCTGTCGGCCGGCCATCGTCAATAAAATTGGCTTTCAGCTTCGATTTTATAGTGAAATAAGAAGTCAGGTAGTTCAGTTGGACCTGCCCGCTGTAATATCGCTGCATCTGCCCGATCATTTTCCGGTAGTTGGATCCGGGTTTTGCTTCGCAAAAATTACAGATCGAAGAAAATGCCGGCGTGCAGTCGGTATTGACCTGCTGACAATCAAAATGGGGCAGGTTGTCGTAGCTCACCTTGTGGTGTGTATAGGCAACGGAA
>JBFIJS010000661.1:0-2945 GCA_041600595.1 Saprospiraceae bacterium
GTCCCCGTGACTTTTACAATGCCTTCGGTAACGGCTGTTTTTTTATAAAGAATAGTCTTGCTTTCCTCCAGTTCCATTGCTTCGTACCTGATATTTCCCGTGCGAATGTTCTCAAGATGTTGTCTTTTATTTTCCAAATATCCATTCGAGTGAGCGTAGATCAGACTATCGGATAAAACCTTATCCAAAAACAGGATGTCTTGCCGGGTCATGGCCATAAAGCGCCGTTGTTCCAGCTCAGTGATTGTACGCTGCACCTTGTTTTGCGAATACAAAATGTTCCCCGGAAGAAAGAAAGAGAGGATGAATAAAGTGAAATAAAGTTTCTGCATGGCATTGAATTTTGGATGGCTCTGGGAAAAAGGGAATGAGGGACCAAAAATTGTCCGAAAAATGGTTCACGATTGATTGCCCGGGGTAAAAATAAACAGAGGTTTTGCACCCGATGGCACAAAACCTCTGTAATCTATTTAACAGGAAACTCCAGTCGGAAAACCGAGCAGAGCAACCAGGTTATTTCTTCACCTTGATTGAGCAACCAACTGCTTTCGTGTAGTCAGGGTCTGGCTCTTGTCCGGCCTCCACGGCGGCGATGGCCTCTTCGAGGTAGCGTTTGGTGACGGCATCAGCATCTTGTGGATTGTTATCGATAGCTCCGATGTAGCGGACTTTACGGGTGTTATCCAGGAGGAAAACATGTGGCGTTTTCGTGGCCCCATATTGCGGATAAACCTGCTGGCCTTCATCGAACAGGTACATAAAAGGAAAACCTTTCTCTTCTACCCGCTCCTTCATGGCATCAAAGCTGTCGCCCGGCTTCACTTCCGGATCGTTGGGATTGATGGCCACCACCGGGTAGCCCTGTGGTGCATATTTTTGATGCAGGGCAATCAGCCGGTCTTCGTACATGACGGCATAAGGACAGGTGTTGCAGGTAAAGGTCACGATAAAACCTTTAGGCTTTGAACCATCATCGTTGGTGATGGTAGCCAGAGATACCATTTCACCGTTCACATTTTTCAGGTTGAAATCGGGTGCCACGTCTCCTACGGCAACCCCGGCTGCAACTTTATCAGCAACGGTCATGGCCTTGGGAGCATCGTTTTCAACGACGGCTTGCTGCTCGTTGCCGGAACAGGCAAAAAGAACAACGGTGGCGGCAAAAGCGATCAATACAAATACTTTTTTCATAATTTTTTTTTGTTGAAATATTGAAATGTTGGAAGGATTCTAAACTTACAAGACAGCAAAATCAGGATAAGGTTTCACCGGGAGAACCATTACTGATTGGTACCGGGAAAGAAAACGAAACCGCTGTTTCTCTCCGGAGCTGACACCAATGGCTGATTGTCACAATATCAAATGATTATTTTCTGTCCTAAGACCCCAAAACAAACGGAAATTAAATGAATATATTTTTTAAACCAATCATAAAATAGCTCTAACCCTGTCACACAACTTGCTGAATATCAACTAAAAAGGGTTCTAAACACCTTTTTTTTGTCTGACAAACACAGCCCGAAAGCATCGCTTGCTGCGAAGTTAATTCTTTTTTCACAGCATCGGTTTGGCATACTTCTTGGAAACATATAAAAAAGATTAAATTATTGATCGACTGGTAAAACGTATCAGCAAACAGATCAAAAAAAATATAAAATAATCAATTTGACATTGCAACCAAGGATGAAGCCCCACCGTTAAATCCGGTGCTTTTATCCTAAAAAATATAGGGTGAGTGTTTGTTCATAGTTTTTGTTTTTTATGTAGCCCCCGCATAAAACCGGGGGACTTTTTTCACCCTTTTTTTACCCAAAAATGCCTAAAGATTAGTGTTTGTTCATAGTGTTTGTTTTTTGTTTTGTCCCTGTCAAGTCAATTGGCAGGGTTTTTTTTTGCCCCTGCCCCATGTGTCAGCGCCCCGCACCAATATCTGCCCGCCAGTTTTGGTTTCACTTCAACAATTCGCCTACTTTTCTACGGAATAACTGGTTGAAAATGGTGCCCCGGTGCCCTTCACCATTTAAGGTGACCAGCTGGGTTGATGCTGGCTTTATCTTTTGCAAAACCACGGAAGACTCGTAAGGTATAATTCGGTCGTTGGTACCATGAAACAAGGTGACCGGACACTGCACCTGCTCCAGGTAAAGATCGTTGCGGAATTCATATTTCAGCAAAAAATCGGGAATTACAGGAACATGGCGGTTTTTCATATCTACCAAACTGATAAAGGGAGCCAATAGTACCAGTTGTTGAGGCTGGTTGTGAGCGGCCAGGTAAGAGGCCATCCCCGTGCCCAGCGAATATCCTACCACCACAATGCTGCCTTCCGGGTAGTATTCTTTTAAGTAATCATACACCTGCTGGACATCATTGTAAAGTTGCTGATCGCTCGTCGTTTTGCCATCACTTTTACCATACCCCCGGTAGTCGGGCATAAAAATATCGTAGCCATGTCCTTCCATGTTGAGCGCCTGATGCAGGCAGCGGCGGTTGCTTCCGCGGTTGCCGTGCAGGTACAGAATAACTCCTTTGGCCGGCTTTTTTTTGATCCACAGGCAATTGAGAGAAACGCCCTTTTCGACTTCTATTTCCACTTCTTCGCCCAGGCGAAAAACATGGCTTTCGGGCAGTTTATCCGGAAAAAGAAAAATTTTCTCCTGAAACAAAAACAAGGCAAGGCAGACCGAAGCGTAAAGAATGACAATAAAGTACACAAGTCGTTTGACCCACTTCATAGTGGCAATATTAGAAACAAAACTGAACGGTTTGACACAGAGCCCAACCTCTTCAATTAAGCATGATTTACAATCAAAAATGCCACCCAAAACCCGGTGGTGCTGTTGTAAACCATGAACAGGAAGCAAATGTTTAGCAAGTTGCTGCCTCTCATGCGTCCCGACTCTGCCGGACGATAATCACTCAATTCTCAGTTTACTCCCCGGAGA
>JBFIJS010000662.1:0-2937 GCA_041600595.1 Saprospiraceae bacterium
AGTGGCATCATATCCCGGTCCCGGTCGGTATTGGGAATCGCTACGATAATCATATCCACACTCAGCTTATAGGTCACTACATGAGCCTCCATTAGCGCAGCGTTATTCCCGTCCAATAAATACAATACAGGGTAATTTTGGTCAGTTGTTTCATACCCTTTAGGAAGAGATATGACCAGATTTCTGGTCTCGTTCAATATTTTCGATTGAATACTATCTCTGTGCCCAATCTTGATATTCACATCCTGAGCATAACTAATTCCCGGAATTAGCAAGGTGAAAAGCAAAAGGCATTTGATGTAGTTTTTCATTGCCTGGCAATAGTATTTTTGGATGGTGAGATTTGATTTAACGAGCATGTAGCATGACTGATAACGTCTTTCAATCCCCTGTCCACGCCCATAAAATATTTACGATTTTCCATTCACCATTGATCTTCCCGAGATGGATGTAATCAAAGAAGGCAAATTTGTTCTGGATGGCTTTGACGGTTGCTATATTATGGGAGACATCGAATAATATGACCTCTACTTTCAAAGGTTCTTTAGGGTCGACACCCGCTTTGTATAATTTCGTGTAGTCGAATGTTTTTGTATAATACAAAAGCGTTGCTGCAGTCATATTGTCCAATTTCTCTTTTTTGTTTTCATCCTTACCGATTACCCTTTTTGCCAAATCAGGATGCAATGCTTTTTCTACCCTCAGGGTGTCGTTGTATTCAAGGCCTTCCAGATAATCCAATACGGCTTCTCTGATTAGCAAAGTGTCGTTTTGGGTTTGACCAAAAAGATTGCTGTTCAATGAAAAAAGTATGGTAAAAACCATTGCCAATTGGAACAACTGACGGTACTGAAATCGAAAAAGTGGATGTAGCATTTTTTTTAATGTTTAATTGAAATTTAAATCATGGTGATTTTGAAAATCACCATGATTTATCGGACGCAGGTCACTTCACCGCAGCAGCCGCCTGCTTCGTATCCGTAAACTGCTGGAAAGCTACGATTTTCCCATCCTTCAGCGTCCACAAGTGCGCCGTTTGCGAGTTAATTGTCTTCCCGGTTGCCTTGTGCTTTGCCTCGTAACGCAGGGTCGCCAGCACCATATTGTTCGACATTTCGTGCAGTTGGATATTGGTCAAATTCCAATACTCCCACTCGGCACCAATGCGGGCGAACACGCCATTCAGCACGGCGTCCGGGCCAATGTACGGGTTTCTGTCCGAGTAGGGGAAATTCTCGGCTTCGTTCCAGACGATACTGGCATCCATGATCGCCAGTACGGCGGGCACGTCGCCCTTGGCAAATGCCTGGTACAGCCCATCCACGACGGCCACGTTGCCCGGTGCGGACACGACGCCAAGTTGCGCCAGCATCTCCATGTTGTCCATGAAATCCTGCTCCGCAGCGATGCGGCCGTCGGCGCTCATGCGGATGATGGTGCTGCCGCTCAGGTTCACTTGGTTGCCTGTTGCGGGGATGCCGAAGAAGTCGCCCGTGTGCTTGCCTTTGAAGGTCCAGTGTTTGACCAATTGGTCGCCCTCGCCGAAAAAGTTGTTGATGGAAAATTCAATGTCGGAAAAACCCGTCAGGAAGTTGCCGTAGAACGCCGCCACCGCCTCGATGCCCACGATGTTTTCCGGCTGGGCGTGGACGGTGATGTCCTCGTGGCAATACCTGTCATTGATGACTTCCAGTCGTCTGTTGTTCAAAAGTTCGTTGGCCCATTCAGTGTACAGCTCGATGTTGGCGGCCACCTTGGGGTCGGCATGTTCCACGGGAGACAGCATGGACTTGGCAATTTTCCATTGGCCGTCTTCTTTAATCATCGCATTGGCGTAGTGGCCGGTGACATGGATGGGAATGTCATACACGTTGGTTTTACCGTTCACCTCGTAGGTGCCGCTCGCTACCCAGGCGTGCTCCCGGTCTGACCAATTGATACCCAGTTGTCGGATGAAAATCGTGGCATTGTTCTTCACGAACTGGTCGGCGAAGTAGGCGGCGATGTTGTCAGCGCCCTTGATTTCCTTGCCCTCCGCATCAATGCGCACGGCATCGTCGAGGTACATTTCACGAATAGCCGCTGCATCTTGCTGGTTGTAAGCATTCATAAAATTGCGGGCAAAGGCCTGCATGTCGTGTTCGTCGGTGGCCGATTGGGCCTGGATGTCGCCGGAAATAACGACGAGGAGAAGGATGAGGGGGAAAAGGAAATTTTTCATGATTGATTTTATTTATCACAGGGTCGTTTCAAGCGCTCCCGTAATTTGATGTTTACTTAATTAATTTTCGGGGACGCTTGAAGCGATCCCGAAAAATATTAGGCCGCTGCCCCTGCGGTTGCTTCCGCATATTGGAACAGGGGTGATCTGGCCGGCTTAAAATTGACACCCAAGTCCCGGGTGGCCAGTGCATTGCTGTACACCGTGCAGGGCTGCCCGGCAGGCTCTTTCCCATTGAGCATCAGGGAGACGTCGGACACCCGGTAGCTCTCGCTGGAAATCAGGTAGTTCTTGCCATGCAGGTTTTGGCGGGTAGCTGCCTGGTACACTGATGCTCCCACATCTGCTACGTCCACGACCGCCCAGTTCACGTCCCGGTCGTAGAACATTTGGATAAATGGATTGGGGGCGATTTTATTTTTGAACAGAAACTGGATGCCCATCGAGGTGGAATCTTCCCTTGCCGACATCGCCATGCCCATCACGCCTACCGGCGAAACGGTGGTGATTTCAAAACCTAAGTCGGGATGGCCGGCGATGAACCGGTTGACGGCCTCGTTGGCGAGGAATTTCGCCTGGGCATACGGATGGTTCTCCTTGTTGAAATAGGGCTTGTCGTTTTCTGAAAACACCTGCCCGTCTGCCAAACCTTCCGGCGGTAATGGGAAATTGGTGTTGTATGCTGCTACCGAAGCGACGAACACCACCTTTTTGAC
>JBFIJS010000663.1:0-2936 GCA_041600595.1 Saprospiraceae bacterium
TGGTCGAAGGGCTGGTGTACGCCCTCGGCGCAGGGGGCGGCGTGACGCTGGCACTGGTGCTGCTGGCCGGCATCCGGGAAGAAACGAAGCTGCTGGACATCCCGAAAGTCGTCGAAGGGACGGCCCTGACGCTCATCATCGCCGGGATTTTGTCGATGTGTTTCATGGGGTTTGCTGGAATGTTTAGTGCGGGTTAAATTTTTACCATTTCACAAAAAAATCGTTCAAATTGCGTTCTCGAAATTTGACCTTAATCATCACTAAACCCGGTAAAATCAGTTGAATGAAAAATCAGCTAAAAGCCTCATTTGCCTTTGCTTGTCTTGCGGTATTTTTCTCTTCTTGTCTCGGTCATAAAACGATGCCCGACTTTGGGCAAATGAAACCTGTAAACGGGAGTTACGAAAACTCAAAATACACCTTGGTTTTATATGCGGCCATAGGCTGTGGCTATTCGCAGGCGGCGATTAAAAAACTACAGGGCTTTGAAGGGTGCAACGAATTTCAAATCGTAGTTGTCGAAGACGACTCAACATCGTGGATTTTGGAACACCAGGAGAAGTATTTTTCAGCAGCTGCTTTTTATTCAAATGAGGATAAGAACGTCAGGTTCAAAAACCTCTTCCCCCAATATTTTCTTTATGAAAATGGAAAGCTGATTTGGCGGAAAAAAGGCTACGTGAAGCAGGTAAATACTATCCTGAACGACAAAATGAAATGTGAAAGCTGAGGCGTTCACGTCAAATTTCAGGAGAAAAAATAATCAATCATGCAATTCCTCTCCCACCTCCTCCCCATCCTCGCCCTGGCGCTGCTCGCCGCCGGATGGGTGGCCATTCAGTTTTTAGCTAAAAAAATGGGTACCAAAAATCACTTTGACAACCTGGGTGAAGGCTGTGGAAATTGCGGCTGCGGAAGCGGTAATTGCCAGAAGGAGAATAATTAAAGCTTGTTTTTAACCCTTCCTCCAAAGCTCGTCAAACCGTTTTTCAAAATAACCTAAGCCTCTTAAAATGTCTTTTATTAGTACCGCTCATTCCCTTTCCTACCTTCTGAAAAGAAGTTCCGATATTTCACAAAAATCTTGAGTTCTGGCAATGGTCAACCAAACTCGGTTAGTTCAGAACGATCGACTCCGCCCCATTTTTTTTTGTTGAGCTACATTTATTTTAAAAATTGTGCAGTAAATTATATGTTTACCTGTTCATAAATCCAAACGGTCATACTGACCATTACCAATATTGCAAAATAATATTTTGAAACCTACCGACATTCAAGATCCAGAATATTTCCACAAAGTGGTGGATTGCCAGTACGCCTGTCCGGCTCATACGCCCGTTCCGGAGTATATCCGGCTGATTGCAGCCGAAAAGTATACCGAGGCCTACATGATCAACTGGGAGTCAAATGTATTTCCCGGCGTGCTGGGCCGTACCTGCGACCGACCCTGCGAGCCCGCCTGTAGACGGGGGCGGGTGGATGAGGAGCCCGTCGCTATTTGCCGCTTAAAACGTGTGGCAGCTGATAACAAAGGCGAGGTCAAACATTTGATGCCGAAAGGACCATTTCCCAAAAATGGAAAAAAAATAGCGCTGATCGGCGGTGGCCCGGCCTCTCTGACGGTGGCCCGGGACCTGGCACCTCTTGGTTATGAAATTCACCTGTACGATGAGTGGCACAAAGGTGGTGGCATGATGCGCAGCCAGATTCCGTCTTTCAGGTTGCCGGAGGAAGTACTGGACGAAGAGGTGAATTACATCATTGACCTGGGGATTCACACCCATTTCAACCATTACGTCGGCAGCATGCGGGAGGAGATCATGAGTAAAGATTATGACGCCATTTTTGTGGGAACGGGGGCACCCAAAGGTCGTGATCTGGATTTACCCGGACGGCAGGAGGCCGACGCCAACATCCACATCGGGGTAGAGTTTCTGGCAAATGTTGCTTTTGAACACAAAAATAAGGTTGGTAAAAAGGTTATTATTCTTGGTGGAGGGAATACAGCCATGGATTGTTGCCGCACCTCCCGGCGATTAGGGGGAGAAGATGTCAAGGTCATTGTTCGCAGTCCATTCAAGGATATGAAAGCTTCTCCGTGGGAAATTGAGGATGCCCAAATGGAGGATATACCGATCATGAACAACATGCCACCAAAAGAATATGTCGTCAAAGACGGGAAGCTTATCGGGATGATGTTTGGGAAAGTGAGGGCCGAATACGACGAAAACGGGAAGCGAAAACTGATCCCGACGGGCGAACCGGATGTTTTTGTCGAGGCGGACGACGTGATCATTGCCGTGGGTCAGGACAATGCTTTTCCCTGGATCGAGCGTGACCTGGGGATTGAATTTGGAAAATGGGACATCCCCGTTTTGGACAAACGAACCTTCCAGTCCACCAATCAAAAAGTTTTTTTCGGAGGCGACGCAGCACTGGGTCCGGAAAACATCATCACTGCAGCTGCACATGGACATCAGGCGGCCATTTCGATCCATTTATTTCTGGAAGGAAAGGATGTACTGAAAGACCGGCCGGCGCCCACGACTAATCTGTATCGGCAGAAAATGGGCATTCACGAGTGGATGTACGACAGCTATGTCGCTGATGACGACCGCTATAAAGTACCCCATGCCGACAAGCGTAAAACATTGAAAGACAGGAAACTGGAGGTGGAGTTGGGCTTCGACAAACTGGCCGGTTTCAAGGAGGCCCAGCGCTGCCTGAATTGCGATGTGCAGACCATTTTCAATACATCCCGCTGCATTGAATGCGATGCCTGCGTGGATATTTGTCCCACTGACTGTATCACCTTTACGTACAATGCCGAGGAGGAGGAATTGCGCAAGCAACTCACTGCTCCCGCCAACAATCTGACGCAAGACCTGTATGTCTCAGACCTTCTCCCTACCAAACGGGTGATGGTAAAAGATGAA
>JBFIJS010000664.1:0-2929 GCA_041600595.1 Saprospiraceae bacterium
AGAAAATTTAAATTACACAGCGTTCAGTATCAGCCGCCGTAGTATTTGTTGCTGGTAATCGGAATTTCCATTTGAATGACCGTCGGGGCGATACCCGTTTCGGCAAACGGACTTTTCTCGCTGTATTCTTTCACCAGGCTGACCACTTTTTCGTTCAGCTTAGGCTCGATACCATCCACGACAACCAGGTGCTCAATGTTGCCTTGTGCATCCAGGCCCATTTGCAATTTGACGGTTTTGCCTTCCAAAGCAGCCGTTCTCACACCCCGGTCCAGGATACGCGGAGAAACATATTTCTTTACCTTCTTGATGACTTTCTTCTGGTCTTTTGTGGCCTGAAAATTTTTCAGAATTTCTACATCGCTGGCGGTAGTTTTGATGACCTGCTTCTCGGCAACCGTAGTTGCGAAAGATTGAGCTGCGATGAAATTATTGGCAAAAAAGCTGAGTACAACGACTAATAGCAAACTTAGATTCTTCATAATTGATAGTTTTTAAATCATTCCACCGGGTGGTAATGATGTTGGGTGATTAGTGAAAAATGGCTGAACCATTTTTTTGATGCCACAAATATCGAGGGATTGCAGTCAGGCGAAAAGGAAGATCGGGTGAACCGTCAAATCGGTCAGGTGAGCTGTAGAATTTTTCGAATGAAACTTTTGTAAAAACCGGACTCAGGCAAAAGGAATGGTGCCGTACATCTTCCCCTGGGCGGTCATCTTCAGCAGGTAATCCAGGCGTTTTTGGGCCTCTGCCCGGCGGCTGTCGCCCCGGATCTCTGCGATCCAGCCGATTTTGAGCCGCTGGTAAAGATGGGGGAAAGACTCAAAGTTTTTCCAAATCTCCGCATCTGCCTGCAGCTGTTCCAGTATCCATTCGGGTATTTCAAACGGATCGTCCGGCGAACCGATCTGATCGGCAATGGGCGCTATGCCGGCGGGGGTCATCAAGCCTGATTTCTGTAATTTCCAGACCCGCTGACGGTTGAGCTCGGAGAGGAAGGTGCCTTTCTTACGGCGGGGCGTGATGCGTTGTACATTGCTGTCTGCATCCAGTTTTTTGATGACCCCGTCGATCCAACCGAAGCAGAGACACTCCTCGACCAGTTCGTCGTAGCTGATGCAAGGTTGGCCAGCGGCTTTGACGAAGCGGCGGAGCCAAATCTCGGTTTTGGTCTGATGGTTTTCCACCAACCAGTTGCGCCATTCTTTTCTTTTTTTTGGGTAAAATATTTCGGTGATTTCTACGGCCATTTTCTTCAGCTTTTTCTTTGGTGAAATTACGGGGGCGCTTGAACTCGACCCCGTAATGCCTCCACGGAATTTGTCAACAAACGATTTTTATTTTCTCCATCATACAAAAAATCTCACTCCTGCAGCTTCACCCAAAACACCGCATCCCGAATGGTAAATTTATCCGGGTTGTCCGGGTTAAGCTTAAAACCCTGGGGGTTGTTGATCTCAAAAGACACCGTAAAGTGCCCGCGATATACCTGCTCAACCGTATCAATCTCCGTGATCGTCAGAAGGTTGTCTTCGGCCGTTTCATCCACTATGTAGTTGTCTTCCCCGACGTCACCGTCGTCTGTTAGTGTGTGAAAGCTGGCACCGATAAAACCATCATCTAAATCCCAATGGCCTTTAGAAATTTCAAACGAGCCAATGGTTTTAAGAGGTATTTCCGAAAAATTTAGATTATGTCTGGTGAAACCAGATAATCGGTGATATGCCTCAAACATAACGTTTACATAATCCTCGGGGGCGGTCGAATGCCAATCTTGAACAGATGCAATTGTTACGGAACCTTCCCAGGCAACTGAATCCAACCAAACCCCTTGCACATATCCATAAGTCGTATCCCCGGCAACATAAATAGCCGGATGCAGCACCAACGTATCCTCCGGAGGAATAACGGGATCGTCGTCATCAACAGGGAAAACAGGGGCATCATCGTCAGCGCAGGCCGCAAACAAGAATAGCAGGGAAAAAAGGAACAGTATATTTTTCATGAATATTGAATTTAAAGATTTAAGATACACAAAAAACACCATCCGACATTTTTTATCCTGCCATTATAATGACTTACGAATGACATAAAGTCAGTGGCACAGGCGGGACGATAGAGGCGACCCACAGGCACCGAAAAACACTGAGCTATTTTACCACGTGCAATGAATACGAGAGAAAAATTCATTTTTGAATTTGTCTGCGACGTGTCCACCCAATTAAACCCCAACATTCATCGTAAAATTACGCTAAACTATTTGCCTTTCTGTAAAATCTCCCCGACCTTGCGGCCCTCATGCGATATTTCTTCTGCATATTATCCTTCACCACCTTGCTGTCATCTACCCAGCCCGTCTGGGATATGGTATGCCATTCATTCGCAAGTTCCTGCGGAATGAGCATCCGTGAAGGCTCAACCTGTACATCGCCGCAAGAAGAAGGTTGCACCGACAATCCAAACCGGCCGTGCTGCCCTGCTTTTCAGTGTTGTTTTCTGGCCTTTGCCGGTTTTTCCACTCCCTACTTAATTGATTTACAGGATTTTATCCTCCAAAAAAACCGACCCTCCGAACGGGCCGACGTGCTCCGTTCTTCTTTCATCAGCGAGTGTTTCCATCCGCCGGATGGGGCATTGCACCTCGTCTGATCTTTTATTTTTTTTCCAAACCACTCCTTTTGCGTCAGCCAGAAAACATGACAATAAAGGTGTAAAAAATATTCATCATGAAAAAAGCAATCTTAATCGGCCTTGGCATCAGTGCCATTTTGGGAATCGCATATGCATTGGCAAGCGGCGACTGCGCTGGTATTTGCACTCCCGGCTGTTGCCCGCCATTTTGCTAATCAACCAGGCCGACCGGCCTGTTGAACGATATTAGTAAAAGAAGCCCTCCGCTGTTGCGGGGGGCTTCATTCGTTTGGGG
>JBFIJS010000665.1:0-2926 GCA_041600595.1 Saprospiraceae bacterium
AAAAAACCAATCCCTTACCTTAGTTAGATCAGAACAATCATATACCGATCGGTTCTTTTTTGCACCCGCATACCTCTCTTTTGCCTTCCTTTTCCGGCTGCTTGCTGCCGGGAAACCCGAATGTTTTGTAACCCCAATAAAGCTTTTCTGCCCTTAATTGACGTAACCGGAACAAGCCAGGAATATCAGGTGCCATGATGGCGAATATTCCTGTCGTTTGTTCGCATAAAACGCTGAAAATCAATGAAACATCAAACTAACTTTGGAATACCCTTTTTTGCGGCCCTTCTGCTGATGATCATATCCTGTCAGAAAGAATCCGCCGTCCCCTCACCGGAAACACTACAAAACGACACTCAACTGGCCCAGGCAGAAGCAGCCGTGGCCGCAGCCATTGCTGAACTGGAGTATGACTATGAGAATCCCGCCGAACCAGAGGGACACACGGGTACCCGGGCGACCGTTTATCTGTCGGCGGGCTCGGTCGATGGTCTGTCAGCAGCTATTGCCGAAGCGGGCCCGAACGGCAAAATCGTCGTGGAGAGCGGCGATCACTGGGAATCCGGTACCGTTACCGTACCGTACCGGGTAGTCATCGAAGGAATGGATGGTGCCAGGCTCTATGTCGGGGTATCTGGTCCGGGCACGAATTTCCCTTTCCTCGTCACGAATGTCCTCGACCCGGCTATTTATATTAAAAATGCCCACATGACCCGGATCAAAAACCTGGAAATTTTACCGCAGGGCGAAAAAGGCAGTGTGGGTATTCTGACTGAAAACAGCCGGCTGGTGAGAATAGAGGCGTGTGTTATCAAAAATTTCCAGTTCGGGATCTGGACCAGCAAAAACAGTAATATGGCCCGGCTATACGACAATGAGGTCATCGGTTATACCGGTCGCGGTGTATGGGGCGTTGTGCTGGAAAGCGGAAAAGGGGCTATGGTGAAAGGCAATTACGTTACCAGGTATGCCTCCAACATTTTCGGAAGTGATGAAAACGGCATCATGAAAGACAATAAAATGGAAGGGGGCTTTCAGGGAATATTACTTTGCACCGTACAGGGCAATATCCGTTTGCCAAATGGCTCTCTTCTGCAAAATGCCCTGCCGGCCAGAAACTGGAAACTCATCCAAAATGAGGCCCACCACAACCGGTGGAATTACCTCCTGATCGATGGAGCGAACAATAATATGATGTACAGAAACGAAGCTTCGAACCCGGGACTCTACGACGTGGAAACCGCTGGCGAAACCTCTCGTTTTGGATCTTTTGCCCCCACCTCCTTCGACAATTTTATCATCAACCCCAACAATAGCATTCTGACCAAAATCTGCGGGGAAGGCAATGTGGCACTGGGCGGCACTAAGGTGAATACTAGTGTCGACCCGTGCTTTTAACAGCCGAAATTGACCCTGAAAAACCAATTTTTAAACTTATCATCTGGGTACAGGACAAAAATAAAGAATCTTAATCTGTCTAAATGAGTTCACCCCCTGGCCCTCACGGGGGGACTTTCGCATCGAGGATGTCCCTCCTTGAGGGCCAGGGGGGTGAGCCCGTAGAAACACATTACCGGAAATAAGTTTTGTCTTGTACTCAGACTTATCACTTAAAATTTTTTTCCAATGAAACAATTGACCACACTTATCTTTCTTGCGTTATGTTTTTCCTCAATTATTTTTACTTCTTGTAAAAAAGAAAGAGTCGACCCGACTAATGCATCACCATCAGCCATTGACGAATCCAATTATTACACGCCAAGCCTTAGCGATTTTGCAATCGATTTTAATAACCGTGCATACTGGACGACTATTCCTGCCGGTTCGACCGATGCACTACAGGTCGCCATTGACAATGCCAATCCAGGCGGCATTATTTATCTCAAAGCGGGGATACACCGGGAGTCTGACCGAGTCACTGTGAATAAGCCGGTTAAAATTATTGGAGAAGCTGGTGCGGTTCTGATGATAACCAGCTCTGATTCTGTTTCTACCCTTAATCCAGCTATTTACGTCTTGAATGCTCCCGGGACAGCTATACAAAATCTCATCATTCAACCGATAAATGATGTATTTGCCACTGCTGTGATTTTTGAAAATTCACCGCGATCAGCCCTGCTTTCCTCCTCCATTGAAGATTTCGGAATTAGCGTCTGGATTGAGCGTTCTGACCAATTTGCACTCATTGGTAATAAATTAAGCGGAGCTTCTTTTTGGTCAGTTATGGTTGATAATGGATCAAGTGCATACCTGGCAGATAATGAAATCTTTGGTAATGGCCTGGGTATGTGGCTTTGCGACCGCTGGGGAACACTGGAAAGGAATCATTTTCACGACAATAGAAACGGCCTGTTACTTTGTAAATATAATGTGATTTTTGAGCAAACTACTCCCAATAGTTCCGATCCGGTTGGTGCAGATTATACCTGTACGGCCTGGAAGGTCAGAAACAACCAATTTAATAATCATGAAAATGCCGGGATGTTCATCCGGGATGGATCAACGCTAAACTTAATTACCATCGACAATACATTTTACGACAATACCAATTATGACATAGTTATTCCACCTGATGAATTTGCTGGCAATGATCCAAATGGATTGTTCATTCCTGCAGCCTTAAAAAATACCATTTACGCTACCGACAACGTCATCATTAAAGACTGTGGCATTGACAACATCATTAATGGTGGCACCTTGGCAGATACCTCAATTGATCCATGTTAGACTTAAAATCTCATGTTACGCAAGAAATGCGGAGCAGCATAGACCTCGCCTTTTGAAACGTCCCAATGTGCTCCTCCAAGCGTTTCTGAGGGGCGACGCCGCCCCTTAGAAACCCTTGGAGGGCCGAGCAGAATGATGCAAAAGGCTTGAGCGATTCTCCGGCCCGCATTTTAGGGTAATTTTTTTGCCCGTTGCGTAA
>JBFIJS010000666.1:0-2925 GCA_041600595.1 Saprospiraceae bacterium
CTGCCAGTCGTCCCTCCTCGTTGTAGGTATGGGTTTCTTTCGAATATGTTTTCCATATTTCACCATTCCAATAGGAGAAAATTTCTTCGGATAATTGAAAAAGCGAGTCGTAGTGGAAGGTCGATAAACCATCGTTGATCCATCCGGAACCGATCCACATTTTTCCGGCTATGGTGGTGACATAAGACAGGGAGTCGTAAGCATAGTTTCTTTGGTAAATGTTGGTCCAGTTTTCAGGCAGGTCGGCTTCATATTTTTGCAGGGTCCAGAGCTGGATTTTTTTATCAGCATCGTACCCGAACAACTCCCGTTGCGAACTCTTCCAATCCTGTGCGGAAGCATCCCATTGTTGAATATTGATGGTTTTCAAGGTTTCATCCAGATCGTAGACAAAGGACTTTTTCAGCACCGGAATAACGTGCGGATCACAAAGGGTAGCGTAGGTAGTGACCTCTGTCAGCCAGCCGTTGTCGTTGAATACCGAGTCGGTTGTCCATTGGGGAGCCCATTGCTGGCTGCCAAACTGGTCATAATCTACTGAGATGTATTTGCCTCCGTCCTTGTAAGAAATGGCTTCTCTTTGGGTAGGAACCCAGGAAGGCTCACCAACTGCCCGGGAATAATAGAGTTCTTCCTGTTCGGGGTTGGCCAGGTCGTCGTAGTGTGTAAGGATCCTTTCCGTTTCCCGCCAGTCATCGGTATCCCATCGGGCAGTTACTTTGGATTCCAGTTCTCCCGTAGGCTTGTAGCCATAGAGAATCTGGCCGAAGTTTCTCCAGGCCATTGTGTCGCCGTGTACGCAATAGCGTTGCCGGGTTTCAGCCAACAATTGATCGTGGTCACCATATTCGTAAAATGTCCGTTCGTTTTTCACAAATCCGGCTTCGTCGTCGAAGTAGAAATGATTCATGCCGGATGGCTGACCATTGCTGTTAAGTGTATAAACTTCCCGTTTCCATTCAGACCAGTCTTCTGCGACATAATTCCAATAGTATGTTTTGATGGTGTCGGGGTGGGTAGCAGGATCGACGTACCGGTATTCAAATAACTTCCAGTGACTCCACGCTCCCTGCCAGTCGACAAACTGGTGCTCGGCGGAGACCAGGGTGCTGTTTTCATCATAGGTGTAGAGGATCCGGGAAATAGAATTCGTCTGCTGATGCAACGCTATGGCCAGGTTATCCTCATCGTCGTATGCGTAGTAGATTTTTTCAAAAGGTTGTTCGGTGCCCAGCCACGCCGCAAAGACGTAGGTAGAGTCCAGCCTCGATTCTTCCCCCCTGAACTGTAAAGATTGCCGACGGTTGATCGTTGGCGAAAAAAGGGAAGTCGCCGGTTCGTCCAGGTTGTTTCCAAACGCCATACCCGGGTGGTTTTCAATATACTGATGGGGATGATAACCCCGTAATTCGATTGTTGTTTCGCTCTCCACCGGGTAACTGTCCGGCAGGGAAAATGGCTTTTTCGGAGAATGGGCAAAGAGCCGGTCACCATAAGTGGTGGTCTTTTTTGGTAAATAAATGCCGTGCTCCGGTGATTGTGCAAAGCTTAAAACGAATAGAAACAAAGAGATGGACAGGGTAAATATTTTGTATTTCATGTTGTCAGAATTTTGAAGGTTTTAAAATTAATGGCAGAACGACCATCGAGCTTACGGGCAGCGTTCTTGACAATTCCGGAATGAGTGGACTTGTGTGGAATGGTTGTTTTCATTTGGCTATTGCCTCGGCAATACTTTGTTGGGTGGCTGCCCGGTGTCTGCTGAAAAGCTAAATGGTCCGTTCGCCTGGCATAGTTAAAGGGTAAAAGGTATCCCCCTGCAACAGGGGGATCACCATTAAAAAAACCGGATTTCCCGGGGTACTATATCTTGATACCAACACCCAGTTGGATTAATGATACGCCAAATCCAATTTCTCCTGACAGGCTGAACCAGGGGCTGCAGGCGTAACGAATTCCCAGAAAACCGCTGTAAGTGACTGTTCCGCTTTCAGGCTTGATACCACGGTGCCATTCGGGCGGACCGAAAGTGCCGTTCAGCACGTCTATTTTTGTCAGGCTGTAACCGAGGGTGAACCCTCCGTAGAGGTCAATGTTTTCCACCCTGTCGCAATCACAATGAACGGTATTCCGCACCCCAAAGAAATAGGACGTATTGGCATACTCCCGCAATTCTTCGGTTTGAGTAAACAGATCCGTCTTTTGCGACTTGGAGTGCGAGGCTTCCAGGCCCAGGCTGTAATTTTTACTAAACCGGTGCTCGGCCCGCAGCCCAATGGGCGGGAGAACAATCCTGGCATTATCCATTAAATAAGTGGGAAGAACGCCAACCTGCATGATCAGGTCGGTTTGTCCTTTGGAGAAGGGTAGTTGCGGGCGACGGTGCTGCCCGGCAAGTGGGGAACTACTGCATAGCGCTAGTAATAGCACTATCAGGAAAATAGAAACTGCTTTCATTTTATTGGCTTTTAAATGATGAATCAGTAGTACCCGGAAAACCTATTTTTACGTGAAAATTTTAGAGGCAATTTAACAGGCTCCACGTGTTGCTGGTAGTGTTGCAAACGTGAGGTTCATGGAAAAAAATAAACTTATTGATGATAAATAATTTAACTAAGTCAATTTTTATCAGTGTCATACTTGGAATATGGACAACCTAATTCTTGCTATTAATTATGCAGGTGTGGCTTTTTACTATTTTATAATGATTTCAAATTTCGGATTAAAAACAAAAGAAATATAGGAAGAAACGGACATCTGTTTAAAATTTATTAAGAATAGAGTGTTTTTTTTGTTGGGGGCTGGTCAGTGGTGTTGTCATTTAATGCTGCTAAATACTTTGTTGGTGTATTTCCAAAAAACAATTTGAACGTATTAATAAAATGAGACTGATCGAAAAAACCACATTCAAAAGCGATGGCAGCC
>JBFIJS010000667.1:0-2925 GCA_041600595.1 Saprospiraceae bacterium
GTACTGGCTCCCCGTACCATCACCGCAGTGGCGCTGCCCGTGCCTTGCACCCGGACTCCGGGCACCCGGCGCAGGTAATCAGCCAGAGTCAGGTTAGCCTGGCTGGTGGTGATCGTATCGCTGTCTTTCGTGTTGGAGGCGGCGTTGGCCGAGTTGGCTTTGCTGGTGCCGGAACAGGCCGCAACCGTCATCGCCACAATAGTGAATAACAAAATGGAAAGGCGGAAAATCAGGTTTTTCATATCGATTTATTTTTAAAAGTCTGATCGTTATTTTTTCAAAATGAAGAATGCGAACTATCCTTTCTGCCTCCGGCGGGCTGAACCCGGCAGGTGTCCAGGATAATTGACGCCATAATTTTTACCGAATCACAGCCCGGCAAAAAAAGACATTTATAAAAACAGTTTCCGGCAGGAAGAACTGCCTCTGCGAGGTATTTTTTCAAAATTCAAACACCTGCAAAACTTCATTATTCCGGGCCACCAGAACGACGCTGCGGCCCTTCCAGGTCAGCACCTCAAAGTCCCGGACCTCCCCATCGAAGCGGATGCCCGACCGGATGGCCGGTGCCGGCCGGAAGTTGTTTTGGCCGTCCCCTTTCAGCCACAATCCGTAACTGGCATCGTAGCGGCCGACCTCCGGTTTGGCTCCGTACAGGTTGCCGCCCAGTAAAATATCCTGATGACCGTCGCGATCAAAATCATGGACCTGAATAGCGTACACAGGGGCAAACTGGGCTTCATCCGGCAGGGCTTTTACCTCAAAGTGGCCTTGTCCGTCATTGATCAGCATAATGGATTCGAGCCGGACGACTTCGTGCACAATAGCTTTTTCCAGTTGCTCCGGGGTAAAAATATCGGTGATGGTTTGGTACTGATACGACTCAAATTTCAGGTACTTCTTTTTCAGTTCGGGTAGTTGGCGCACCAGGTCCTGGCGCAACACCAGCGGATAGCTTTGGTCTCCGTTGAAAGTACAGACAATCTGTTCGGCAGTACCATTGGCGTCAAAGTCGTTGACATAGCAGGAAACCGGCTGTTCGGCAGATGCTTTAAAGCGGGAATTTAAACCATGGTTGCCGGCAATCAGGTCCGGGTCGCCGTCGCCATCGGTATCTGCCACCGCCAGGGAATTGTACCAGCCCGAGGTAAGCGGAACGGCCCTTTTTTCAAACCGCCCGTTTTCGTTGGTGAAAACCGTAACGGGCATCCACTCGCCGACCACGACCAAATCGAGATCGCCGTCGCCGTCCACGTCCACCCAACGGGCATCGGTAATCATCCCAACTTCCAGCAAACCGGGAGCGACTTGCTCCGTCACATTTGTAAAATGCCCTTTGCCGTCGTTTTGCAAAATATAACCGTTGCAGGGCACTCCGTAGAGTTTTGGCCGCACCCTCACCCCGACAATCAAATCGAGGTCGCCATCCTGATCAAAATCGGCCGCATCGACCGTGGAAGAACTTTCGAAACGGCCGGCCGGCAGTACCTGATCTTCTTTTCTGGAAAAATTTCCCCGGCCATCGTTCAGGTAGAGTCGGTCCTGCAGAGCCGCGGAAGTCGTTGGCAACTCATGGCCTCCACTGCAAACGTAGAGGTCCAGATCGCCGTCGTTATCGGCATCAAAGAACAGGCAATCCAGGTCCTCGGAAGTTTGATCTTTGGCAAAAACAGTCTCACTTGATGGTTGGAATTTCCCGGAGGGAAGTTGCAGAAAAAGGCGGCCCGCCATATCCTTTGCCCCCCCGATGAAAACGTCTTCCAGGTTGTCGCCATTTACATCCCCTCGACAGATTTTGGGGCCTTCCGTTGACAACTTGTGGTAGAGCAGGTGGTCCCGGTCAAAATCCACAAATATATTTTCGGTATGCCGGAAATCAAGCGGAAAATTGGCGGAAACATCCTTGAAAAGCGTGACCACAGGGCTGGACACAGCAGCAACGGAAGCTGTGGCCTGATCCATTTCTATGGTCAGCTGCTGGTTGACCCCTACCCCGGTGAGCAAAGTTTGCCGGCCATTGTTCCAGTCAACGATGAGGCTGTCCACCACGGGTATATTTCCCAAACCGAAATGTAGCCGGTAATCCATGGACGATTCAAATCCCCGCATCGGGATGTGTTCCCGGTACATACGGCGGTCGCCCGCCACGAGCCGGACTTTGGCGCCGATGGCAAAAGGGTTTTTACCTGTTCCTTTCAGTTGCAGGCTTAACCAATTGTTTTTCAATAAAGTATCAGCCTCATTTCGGTAAATAAAAGCGGGCATATTGCAGTTGTTGACCACCAGGTCAAGATCGCCGTCGTTGTCGAGGTCGCCGTAGGCTGCACCGTTGGAATGGCTGGGTTCCGCCAGCCCCCACTCGGCGGCCTTATTAGCAAAGCGCAGGCTTCCGTTGCCGGCAAAAGCATAATTTGGAATTTTTTCGGAAGGGATGAATTCAATGAGCTTTTTAAAATCTACCCCCTCCCGGTTGACGATGGCCCGTTTGGTTTCATCACTGGCAATAAAGTTCAGAAAATCCTGATCGGTCAAATCCTGGTGAATGCCATTGGCCACAAAAATATCGGGGTAACCATCATTATTGAGGTCGGTAAATAAGGCCCCCCAGCTCCAGTCGGTTGCTTCAATATCCGCCAACCGGCCGATTTCCGAAAATGTGCCATCGGCATTGTTCAGGTGCAGCATATTGCGGGTAAACTGGTGGTAATACCCGTTTTTCACACCGTATTGATAACGGTCCCAGTTTTCAAAAGTCGTTTTGGTTTTGAGCCGGTGCTCGGGTTCGGGCAGCATTTCCGTCACGAATATTTCCGGAAATCCATCGCCGGTGATGTCGGCCATATCGGCCCCCATGGAAGCACCGCTGATGGATCGCATCTGCGACTCCAGGGTTTCCCGGAAAGTACCGTCGCCGTTGTTCATGTA
>JBFIJS010000668.1:0-2911 GCA_041600595.1 Saprospiraceae bacterium
CAAAAAGTGGCGCTTGCGAGAGCTTACATGCGGGAAGCTCAGCTGCTGATTCTCGACGAACCGACCGCAGCGCTCGATGCCCGGGCCGAGCACGAAGTTTTTTTACGTTTTTCAGAATTGGTAGAAGGAAAAATGGCAGTTCTTATTTCCCATCGCTTCTCCACAGTGCGCATGGCCGACCGTATTTTATTTCTGGAAAATGGCACGTTGAAAGAGATGGGAAGCCACGAGGAGTTATTGGCGAAGGGCGGAAAATACGCAGAGCTGTTCAACTTGCAGGCGCGGGGATATTTGTAGTGTTACTTTGATTTTATTTCTTCCCACGTCTGATAAATCGCCATTTGTTTGGGGCGGTTTTCTGGTATTGCCCGCAGTGGTTCACAAGGACGCAAACCCTCGTGGCAAAGTGCAGGCAACTTTTGATAGAGGGCAGTGCCTTTGGTTTTCCAGGCCAGCATTTCATCGCTCACCTCCTTGATGATTTTCCCGGGATTGCCAACCACCAGGCTCCGGGGCGGAATTTTTGATTTGGCATTGATAAAGCACAGCGCTCCGATGATGCACTCGTCACTAATCTCGGCTTCGTCCATGATGACTGAATTCATACCAACCAGACAATTTTTTCCAATATTGGCCCCGTGAATGATCGCCCCGTGGCCAATATGTGCGCTTTCCTGCAAGCGCATGGTCACGCCGGGAAACATATGAAGCGTGCAGTTTTCCTGCACGTTGCAACCATCTTCAATAATGATCTCACCCCAATCACCCCGGATCGCTGCCCCGGGGCCAATGTATACATCTTTCCCAATAACAACGTTGCCGGTTACAACAGCTTGCGGGTGGACAAAAGCTGACGCATGAATAACTGGCCGGAAACCATTAAACTCGTATATCATACTCGAAAATGATATGTTTGGGCACTGGATAAAAATACAGAGACTGATATTTAATACCCAGTGCCCAATGCGCTATCCTACTTCAAAGGTTACTTTAAGGCTGACCCGATAGGCGCTTATTTTTCCTTCTTTAACGGTGACGGATTGAGATTGCACCCAGGCGGATTTGATGTTGTTGAGTGATTTTGAGGCTTTTTTCAGGCCCTTAGCCGTAGCGTCTTCCCAGCTTTTGGGAGAGTCGGCCATGATTTCGATAACTTTCATGACTGCCATAGTTGATAGTTTTTTTTGTTAGGAAATAAGTTTTTGGAGAAGCGATACGAGATCGCCGTCGCCTGAATGGAAAGTTAACAAAAAAATACTACCTTTTGCAGGCATGGCCGTCGTTGGGCACGTGAGATTAGTCACTCGATCTATCCTCTTTCGGGATAAATTTCATCGAAATAGAATTCACACAATGGCGGGTGTTTTTTGTCGTCAGTCGTTCTCCGGTAAATACATGCCCGAGGTGCCCGTCGCAATTAGCGCATAGTATCTCTGTCCGGCGTCCGTCGGCATCTGTTTCCCGCCGGATCGCTCCGGGGATCTCGTCGTCAAAAGCCGGCCAGCCACATCCGGAGTTGAATTTATCTTCCGAGCGGTAAAGCGGTGCTTCACAGCGCCGGCAGATGTAGGTGCCGGGGACAAAAAATTTATCATACTCGCCGGAAAAAGGGTACTCTGTGCCTTTGTGCTCAATGACCCGTTCTTCTTCGGGCGTCAGTTTATTCCAGTTTTCTTTCGATTTTGTGCTCATGATGAAAGGCGGAACCGACGGTTTAAAAGATGTTCTTTTCACGGCCGTTTCCTGATTTTTATTTTGTGAAAAGCAAGTGCTCTGTCCGGCTAATTTTTCAACAGATGTGAAAATGCCTGCCGAAACTTCTGCACTTTGGGATTGATGACAATCCGGCAATAACCCTGATTAGGGTTGTCATTATAATAATTTTGATGATAGGCTTCGGCGGGGTAAAATACATCGAGTGGTGTAATTTCCGTAACGATTGGATCGTCCCAAAGAGTCGGAGCAAACTCTTTTTTCATTTTTTCGGCTATGGCCTTTTGTTCCTCGTCGTGGAAAAAAATGGCAGAGCGGTACTGAGTGCCGCGGTCGGCACCCTGACGATTCAGCGTAGTGGGATCGTGGGTGGCAAAAAGGACTTTGACCAAACTTTCATACGACACTTCATCCGGATCGAAATGAATTTGTAACACCTCCGCATGACCAGTGGTCTCGGCGCACACTTCCCGGTAAGTCGGGTTTTTGACATGGCCGCCAGCATACCCTGACTCCACTTTATAGACCCCTTTTATATCCTGGAAAATGGCTTCCACACACCAGAAACAACCAGCGCCAAACGTTGCTTTTGCTAACCCTTCCTTTTGCATAATGGTTTGTTCTTCTTTTTTTTGGTTTGAAAAATGGCCGCTCATATCTTTCGCCAGGGCAACTGCTGCCAAGCTAAAAAATAAGAGGGGTAATGTTTTCATTTTAGACATGTTAGAAATGATTTTGTTGAAAAACATTCTTTCTTTACACGTAATAAACAAATAACAGGGATCGGGGAAAAGGGTTGTGTGGCAACATTTCCACACGGGGAAGATGTTGGCACAGAGACTGTTTTCTGTAAAAAGCTTCGGGACTAAATGATCGAACTGCCCCTTTGGCCTCCCGTCTTGAAGTGTCCCTTCATCCGCCGGTACAAAACCATTTTATGGGTTACGAAAAATACAAAGAGCAATGGATGCTGCGATACCCCGCAGTAGAAGATTTGGCCAAAAAAGCTAAAAAGAGAATTCCTCATGTAGCCTGGGAATATTTAAATACAGGAACAGGAAGCGAGGACCTGCTACACAAGAACCTGCGGGCGATGAGGGATATATCTCTGGTGCCCCGTTTTTGCCAGGGAGAAATTATTCCGAGTATCAAAACCAGTTTGTTCGGGCAGCAATTTAACGCTCCCTTTGGCATTGCC
>JBFIJS010000669.1:0-2901 GCA_041600595.1 Saprospiraceae bacterium
TCACCATGAATGCCCAAGACATTCATTTTTCTCAGTTTTACCTTTCCCCTCTTAATCTAAACCCAGCCATGACTGGCGTGATGAACTGTAATATCCGTATGGTTGGGAATTACAGAAATCAATGGGCGAGCGTGTTGAAAAACAATGCCTATTCGACTTATTCTGCATCATACGACCAAAAAATTGCGGTGGGTCGCTACGATTATTTTGGTGTTGGTGCCACGTTCTGGGGTGATGTAGCCGGTGAAGCAAATTTTGCAACCACCACTGGTAAGCTGTCTGGTTTTTATTCCAAACGCATGGCTGGAGGAAGGAAAGAGGCACATTATCTGGTAGTGGGTGTGGAAGCCGGACTTTCACAAAGAAGCATCGATTTTGATAAACTGCGCTGGGGAACCCAGCATGACGGGCAAGGTGGTCACAACCCGCTGGCACCCTCTCTTGAGCAGAACCTCTTCAACGATCAGTTCCTGTTCGCTGACCTGGGTGCCGGTCTTATGTGGTTCTCAGTATTTGACGAAAACAACAACTTATTCATCGGTGGTGCTTACCATCACCTGAATCGTGCTGATCAGACCTTTTACGAAAATAACGGATTGAGGGAAGACCTTTACAGCCGGTTTACAATCCATGCCGGTGGGGAATTTGAGGTAGCCTCTCGTCTTGGTTTGGTTCCTGGTGTCATAGTTATGAAGCAAGGGCCATCTTTCCAGGTGAATTCCGGAACCAGTCTGAAATTTTTGCTCGGTAGCGGAAGAGGTGGATTTAGCAACTACCAGGCATTCCAATTCGGCGCCTGGGTCAGGGTTTCCAATAAAGTAGAAACCGGCTACCTGACGGATGCGGTTATTCTATCTACTCGATTCGATTACAATCAATTCAGCCTCGGCTTCAGCTACGATTTGAATGTTTCCGCTCTGCAACCTGCGAGCAGCAACAATGGAGCATTTGAATTTGCTTTACTTTATAAGTTTTGTGGTAACGAACGCCGCGGCGTTTACTGCCCGAACTTCTAATCCAATTTTTCTTCCAAAGAAATTTTCCGGATCGAATAATTCAGCCCGTCAACAAATGTATGTTGACGGGCTGTGTTGTTTGTGAAGTGAGGATCTGCATCTCTTCTTGCGATTTTCAGCTTTTGGATCAGGTTTTCAGGCAGTCATACCGGCCTCAACATTTTTTTGACTACATTATTCCGAACGCCGGAAAAGTTATATCTTCGGGCTTTAAAGCAAATTTCGCCCGGTATAATTTACTGGTTTATTTTACTTTTCATCGTAACCAATCAATCAAAATTAAAACAAGAAACCAGCGTTAAATTGGAAATGAAGTGTGGACTTGCAGATAAGTCGTTCACTTTTTCCTTCAGAAATGAAGGAGCAAATCATCTTAAATAATTGATCTTATGTTTGGAAGTAGCAAACCTAAAAAAGAAGACAGTAAAACGAACAAACTCTCTTCTCCGTCCTCCAACGCCTTGAATAGTTTAGTACAAGGCACTTTCATCGAAGGAAAACTTAAAGCAACCAACGATATCCGAATCGATGGTACCATCAAAGGAGAGTTGTTTTGTGACGCCAAAGTCATCATCGGCCCGTCAGGAGTAGTGGAAGGCACGATCAAGTGCCAAAATGCTGTTGTTGAAGGTCGCTTCGATGGGCATTTATTGGTAAAAGAACTACTCAATATCAGAGAAACGGCCAAAGTGACCGGAGAGGTCAGCTATGGAAAATTGATCGTTCAGTCTGGTGCCGTCATCAGCGGATCTTATCAGGTTGCGGACGAAGGAGGAAACGGTTCGCTCAAGTCCCTGGGCGACAAAAAATCTATAACAACCGGAAAATCCGACACCGGAGCCATTGCCGGTAAGGCTCAGGTTTCCAATTAATACTGATTTTTCAGTAACTGCGTTTTTCACCATCAACAGACAAAAGGGCGTTTGAAGGCAATTAAGAATCCTGCTTTCAAACGCCTTTTTCCGTTTAATTGGTTAATAGTTACATTTGCGAACCTGCTCCTGCCAGCTGAAATTCAGTAATCAGGCAACAATTGACTGGAGTCATTTCCCCAAACCGCAATACATGGGCTGATGATTCAATCAATTATCGCTCATGATACAGGTGCTGGTTTTGAGTCGGTCATCGGACAGACCATCAGCTCTTTACTTATGGACGTTGATTCCTTTTTCAGATCAAAAAAAACTAAATGAACCGTCGTAAATTCTCCTTTCAGTTAGTGTTGCTGACAATCATATTGACAGGAGCGGTTTTGATGCTGCAATACTTCCCGGTCTTCCGTCCCAGCACGGGTTTTTCTCTGGTCAGCATCGGTTTTTTTTTCCTGTTGAGCCTGGTTATGTTTCTGGTAGCTGCACAGGCAGCCGTAAGTAAGGACAATAATGCCTTTACCCGTTTAATCATTCTCTTTACCATGGGGAAACTTTTTTTAACGATTATTCTGGTCGTGGTTTACAAGGAAGTGTTGAATCCGGAAAGCAATTATTTTATCATCCCATTCTTTGGGATTTACATCACTTATACTGTTTTCGAAACTATTTTTATGACAAAACTGGGAAAGGTAAAAGCACGTTAGTTTGGCGAAAGAACTCCGGATTCCGGCTAATTCACAGCCCAAAAACGGCTAATCATCACCTGTAAAAGCCGGAACAAAGCTTGAAGCCGTTGTTCTGAATTTGAAATACTCTAAATGAATAATCATGCAAGAAAATAAATACGCAATTAAAGTCAATGACAGGTATGACCATCAAATTCAGGCTGAAATGTTAGACCACCTGGATATTATCCCAAACGGTAATGGTGGTTTTCATCTGATCAAAGATGGTCGTTCTTTCCAGGCAACTGTTATCGCTATCAACAAGCAGGAGAAGTCGGTGGTGTTGCA
>JBFIJS010000670.1:0-2897 GCA_041600595.1 Saprospiraceae bacterium
GGAAAGCCGCACCTCCGGATCGAGAACCGGGTGCTGCCCGCCGGGCCTACCATTGTCGATTCTACCGCCAACGCTGCTTTTTGGCTGGGGGCCGTCATTGGTCTGCACCAACAGTATGCTGACATTACGCAAATGCTGAGCTGGGATGATGTGCGGGACAATTTCGTCAAAGCATCCCGCTATGGCATTGACTCAAAGTTCACCTGGTTTAAAGATAAAAAATACACCGCGGCGGATCTGTTATTGAAAGAGTTGCTGCCCGTTGCCAAAGAAGGGCTCAAGGCCCGGAAAATTGACCAGGCCGACATCGACCGCTACATGGATATTGTGGAAGAGCGGATTAAAATGCATTGCACCGGGGCCCGGTGGCAACTGAGAGCCTTCACCAATCTGAAAAAATCTATTACCAACGATGAGGCTACGGCCGTCGTGACGGCCTGCATCATCGAAAACCAGGAAAAAGAAATGCCCGTCCATACATGGAAACTCCCCAATCCGGAAGACCTCCGGGAATATGTGCCGGCCCGCCTCCGGGTAGATGAATTCATGACCACCGACCTGATCACGGTGCAAAAAGATGACCTGATCGACTTGGTCACCGAAATGATCAATTGGCACAAGGTGCGCTACATGCCCGTGGAAGATAGCAAAGGCAATCTGGTCGGACTGGTGACGGCCCGGGCGTTGCTGAAGTATTACAGCAAAAAATCGCAGACCAATGACCAGTCCATCGGTGTCGTGGCTGATGTCATGATCCGTAATCCGGAAACGATTTCCCCAAAATCGACGATCACCCAGGCCATGCAGGTGATGCGGGAAAAGAAGGTTGGTTGCCTGCCTGTGGTAGTTGGGGAGGATCAGGAACTCGCCGGTCTCATCACGGAAATGGATTTCCTGCGGGTGTCGGCCCGATTGATCGAACGGTTGGAAGATCAGGGGAAATGATGCGTTGCTGTTGGGAGTCGGTCACTTTCGAAATACGACCTCCAGCTTATTGAGGGCAATGGGGTGGCCGGGCGTACGCTGGGCGGTTCCGTCTTCGGCAAAAAACTTTAATTCTCCGTCGGGGGCTTTTACCAAAATCCAATATTCGGCTTTGGCCATCGCCGTAAAAGTGACCTTCCCTTCGGCATTGGTGTGGCCTTCGTACACTCTCTTTATATCGTCCCGGCGGTGTTCTTCTTTTTCATACAAAATAACTTGCGTGCCGGCGGCTTTTACCAGCCCCGTATCGGTTTCGAGGAGTACCGTTACTTCCAGGTTGCTGTTTTCAAAAGGAATAGCAGGGGAGGGAGGCGCATTTTCGTCGCTGCAAGCAATGAGCAGCAACGTCGCAGTGAGGAGGGCAAGAGCCGTTTTTACCTTCATTTTTAATCATTTTCAGGGTGAAATAAGAACGCGGAGGCGGTGCATCCGGCGATGATGATCCCAAAGGTAACAGTTCGGTTGGAAAATTATTCTTCTTCTCAATTCACCGAAACTAATGTTTCTTTTTTAAATAAACTTCCGTTACACAGCACTCAACACGGGTGTTTATCTTCTTCAATGTGATACACCTATTCGTAATAAGCACCGTTCGGAAGTGCCCCAAATGATCGAAAACATTAATTTTACCACATGAAAAAATACAAAACACTAAAACTACTTGTCATCCTGATCGTCGCCTTTTTTGCGATTCCGTATATCAAAGACCTTTACCTGAAACCCTCCACCGGCAGCGGGGAAGCCGTCAAGGATTTTTCCGGCGAGCTTGCTGATGGCACGCCATTTCAACTGACCGACCTGCAGGGGAAATATGTCCTGCTGGACTTTTGGGGTAGCTGGTGCGGGCCTTGCATCGCAGAGCTGCCTCAGGTGAAGCAGTTGTACGAAACTTACCGGACAACAACTTTCAAAAAAGCCGACGGCTTTACCATCGTCAGTGTGGCGGTGGAAAAAGAAGAGGATCGCTGGCGCCGGGCGCTGGATCGGTACGAGATGCCCTGGCCCTATCAGTTGATGGATCAGGCTACGAGCCTCCGGTTTTTTGACTCACCCATTGCGGGGCTGTACGGTGTAAAACAGGTCCCTACCAAATTTTTAATTGATGAAAAAGGAGTCGTGATCGGGGTGGATCAGTCCATGGAAGAAATTGCCCGTTATTTGGAAAGACACAGGAAATAAGGCGGCCGATGGGCCGTGATATACTTTGTTGAAAAAACAGGTGGCTGGCCCGCTTACAGCGCTTTTATCCAGTCGAAAAGTTGATCTTCATCTCCCGGGCGATACTTCTTTTTGTGATGAACGATCTCCCCTTCTTTATTTAAAATAAATACTTGCGGAAGGCCATTGAGGTTGCCCGGCATGATTTTGCCAAAATCCCGGTTGAAGTCATGGTAGGCGGGAAAAGGCCAGTTGCCCTGTTGTACCCGGGTCACAAACTGTTCTTCGTTCCTTGGCCAGTCGATAGAAATCGCATACAGGTTGAAAGGCCTTTCCTGTTGCCATTGCTCATATTTTTTGGCGACCGCCGCCAACTCCAGGCGGCAGGGGGCGCAGGTGGTCAGCCAAAACAGCAGAACCGTCGGCTGGTCGTTTTTTACAAAAATATCGGCGGTATTGAGGGTGTCGTTTGCGCTGTTGCGGATGGGGATGTCGTACGGGTAGTCGGCTTTTATTTCATAAGGCTGCCGGCCGGTAGTCGTCAGGAACTGAATGTTTGACTGAGCAACCATCGTGGTCGCAACTGCCAGTACTAAAGCAAATGGGGTCAATAATTTACGCATTGTTTTTTTATTTAGTTAAATACGAAACCCGTACCAAAGGAGGAGCATCCTCAGATCTTTATCTCGACATTTTTTCCCGCCGCATCTTGTATAGTTTAGCAAAAACATACAACAGGACGCCAAATCCGATGA
>JBFIJS010000671.1:0-2896 GCA_041600595.1 Saprospiraceae bacterium
CTTTGGGCCGAGCAGTCTCATGCCTCAAAGCGAAGTGAATCCTTCGGCCCACTTGCAGAGAAAAAAATTAAAGTAAATTTAAATTACACGGTACTAAAAGGCTCCGTTTATAAGTGGCCATTTGTAAGCCCGGGACTTAGCTGACAGTCCAGCCAGGCGTTGTCCGGAATCCTTAACATACCCTAACTTTGCAGCTATGAAAAAGAACTTTTTATCTCTCGCTATTACTTTGTTGGTCGTTCTGGCCCTCGCTTGCGGCGACAACGAGAAATCTACGGACAATGCCGATACGGCAATACCCTCCCTGACCATTGGCAACCCGGCCATCGACAAGCTCTCCCGGCAGATTGCCGAAACCCCAAACAGTGCGGCCTTGTATGCGGCACGTGCCGAAGCCTGGTACGAATACGAGAACTACGATGAAGGGATTGCCGATCTGGAAAAAGCCATTCAACTGGACAGCACAAAGGCCCAGTACTACCATGTGCTCGCCGACATATACCTCGACTATTACAAATCCCGTTTGGCACTCAACACAATGAAACGAGCGGCGGAAACCTTTCCGAACCGCATCCCAACTCTGCTGAAGCTCTCCGAGTTTCAATTGATTCTGGAGCGGCACAACGATGCCCTGTTTACACTCGAAAGGATCAGAGCCATCGATCCGCTCAATGCCGAAATGTTGTTTATGTTTGGTCGGGTTTTCAAAGATATGGGTAAGCCCGACGAAGCCCTGGGGGCTTTTCAGGGGGCCGTTGAAAACGACCCCGGCCTGATTGATGCCTGGGTTCATCTCGCTCAATTACTATCTGATAAAAATTCTCCACTGGTCGATAAATACTTTGACAATGCCCTCCGTATCGATTCCAACCATATCGAGGCCCTGCACGCTAAAGCCTATTATTTATCCAACAAAAAAAATGACCTCGACGGAGCCATTCAGGTTTACAAAAAAATAAATACCATCGATCCGCAGTATGTGGAAGGGTACTATAACACCGGCCTTATTTATCTCGACATGGATTCGCTGAAACAAGCATACAAAAGCTTTGACATCGCCGTGAAGTATGCCCCCCAATATCCCGATGCCTACTTTCACCGCGGTTTTGCTGCGGAGAAAATGGGAAACCTCCAACAAGCCTTAGCTGACTACAAAACCGTACTCAACCTCGACCCCGGCTTTGCCAGCGCCAAAGCGGGGGTAGAACGTTTAGGAAAATAACGGCGAGGTTTACCGAAAATCTTTTATCGACAAAGTGCCCAGCACCGAAAATGGAGTTCGCTCATCCTGTTTCACAAAGTGCCACTCCTTTGTGGTTGGGTCATTGGGTATGTTCAAATCTGCAAGACCCGGCCGCCCCTGCTCCTGTCAGTAACTTGCTTCATCGGCGCTCAACCAGCTCACCAGTACCTTTTTATATCCACCCCGGCACTTTTAATGAATGTATTTTCCATAAATACTTGACCCTTTGTTAAATTGCCCGTCTAATTTTCAAAAACAAAAACACTGCTACGGCCACTGGCCGGCAGCGATTGGTTATTGAAAGCCAACAACTGCCGACCATTTCCCAACAGCTTAAAACAGATACTTATGCCAATCAGAATGGAACAAGACCCGGAACGCCAGCAACCCAGGCGCGACAACACCCCCCGGAACAACAAGGGCAGCGGCGGGTTTGGTGGACTCGGCCAATTGCTCCCGTTCATCCTGCCATTGTTGTTTAAAAACAAAAAACTATTGCTGATTGCTATTATTGGCGGGGCCTTTTGGTTTTTCTTTTTGGGCGGCAGTGAAAGTCTTTTCGGCCCATCGACCAGAGGCGGTGGCTTCACTGGGGGCGACGATTCAGTCGAACAGTTTTCATTCGGAGCGGCACTCAGCGAGGAAGAGTACTACAAAGCGAATGTGTACGAACCATTGTCAACCTCCACTGCCTTCGGCGACGCACCGCTGCCAGCTCAGGTTTCTTTGTTGAAATATGCCCCCAAGCGCATGCACCAGGGGCGGCAGGGTTCCTGTGTAGGCTGGGCCAGTTCTTATGCCGCCCGGACAATTCTGCAGGCCCGGGCTACTGGCCAAAAGCCGGACAATGTCGCTTTCAGTCCTTCTTTTTTGTACAACCATATTGCACTGGATGGATGCCAGGGGGCGTACATGAACAATGCCATGGAATTTCTACAAAAAAATGGCGACCTCCCATTCAGCCAATTTGATTACGATGAGCGCTCCTGTAGCAAGACTGCCTCGGGGCCGCAGCAGTCCGCTGCTGCACAGTATCGCATCAAAGGCTTTAACCGTCTTTCCAGCGGGGCCCGCAATTTCGCCATCGACATGAATGGTGTACGCCAGCATTTGGCGGCGGGCGCACCTGTGGTGATCGGAATGATGGTTGGCGGAACATTTATGCACCAGATGGTTGGACAAGAATATTGGCGACCTACTCAGCGTGACTATCAGCAATATGGATATAGTGGCCATGCCATGTGTGTGACCGGCTACGACGATAACGAACAAACCCTGGAAATCATGAACTCCTGGGGCCCCGAATGGGGTAAAAGCGGTGTCGCAAAAGTTAGCTACCAGGATTTTCAAAGATTCACTAAGGAAGCCTACGGCCTCTACCCGATGGGAGACGCTGCCAAATACGACCCAAACAAACTGGCCATTAAGTTTGGCCTCGTCGAAAATAATACCCAAACCCTGATCCCGCTGCGGGAAGTGGGTGACCGTGTTTTCCGTACCCAGAGGCCGATGTCGAAAGACACAAAATTCAAAGTGGCGATCACCAATTCCATTGAATGCTACGCCTATGTGTTCGGCCAGGAAACCGATGGATCAAGCTATGTCCTTTTTCCTTACACCGAAAAACACTCCCCTTACTGTGGGATCACCGGC
>JBFIJS010000672.1:0-2889 GCA_041600595.1 Saprospiraceae bacterium
GCGCGCCAACGTGTGCGCCCAGCAGATCATGGCGTTCGCCCTGAGCTACCTGTCCGGCATCGTGGACAAGAGCGTGTCCGACCGCGTGCGCGTGGCGCTCTCGTGGTCGGACCCGAAGTAAGCCCATGCCGACCAGCCCCACGCAGCGCAGTCTGGCGCTGCTCAGGAAGCAAGGATGGAGTGCCTACGTGGTCGAGCGGTGGGTGGCCCAGGCCCGGAAGCGGATCGACGTGGCCGGGTTCGGGGACATCTTGGCCTGGAAGCCCAACGAGGGCGTGCTGCTGATCCAGATGGAACTTTATTCCGAGTTTGATGATCAAACACCCATCTTCAAAACAAATATTCCTACTGGCAACGAATGGAAGGATTGGCAAAAGGCTTTTGAAAAAGCTGGTAACCGGATCGAAAAGGCGGTTATTGCTCAGATCAGCAACTGGGACCACGGCGACGGTTTCGATACATTAAAAGCCAGTGTTCCTGCCCGTACCTGGGAAGAAGCACTTACTTCCAATCTTGAACCAGTGCATTCCAACCTTGAAAAGCATAATATCCTTTTGGCCAGCGACAGGGAATAAAGTTGTTGCGAAGGATGCACAAAAAAACCGGGCTTCGTTCATCAGCGAAGCCCGGTTTTTTTATGGCAAAATATGCCATTATTGCTTACTTTTTCCAAATATATCAACCTTCTTACCCCCTAAAACGGGTTCTGGCCGGGGTGCTTCATCCAATACTTCATGAAAGACTTTCTCTTCCCAAATCCAGCGTCCATTTTTTAACACATAGCCTTCGTAGGTTCCGTCCGGTACAGCTGCTGGCCCCTGATCGTAGCTGCCGCCCATCATGACGAGGTGGTCGAAAATGATCTTGCCAAACGTCTCATCGTAATTCATCTGAAAAGTCCCCTCGGCCGAGTACTCTTTGACAATCCGGTTGCGGATCGTTTGGCCACCCGTTGCTGGATCTTCCTGCACAAAAACGGGCGCACCAAATACGGGCTTGCCATCCTCAAATGAGAGTACTTCTATCAGCTTCTTTTTATTGAAAAGGCTGTAACCGTTATAGCCAAACAGCAGGTATTTTTTTCCTTCGGGTGTAGCAAATGGCTTGATGTTGTAGTACAGGGCACCAAACCATTTATCGGGCGAAAGGATATCGTATTCTTCGGACGCTACCTGGCCGGACCGATCGATGAGGGGGAACAACTTTAATTCCGGCGTATTCAACTGCACGGCACCATAGTAGCGATAGTCGTTGACATCCACGTACAATTGCCAGGTGAAAACCCGGAAAGTGCTGTCGGGGGCATACTGTATGGAAACGGTTCGCAACTGTTCAAAAGGGTAGTAGAAAGAATTTTCAATTTTCAAGGCCTTCACCAAAGTCGGAATCATTTTTTTTGTGGCGGCAAAACGGTGTTCTGGCAGTGAGTCATTGATAATCAGGAACCCCAGCAATCCCAACGTATCTTCCAGTTGTTCGATCACGGGCAGGTCGGTTGCACTCACCTTTTTCGTTTGTGCGGATAGGTTTTGTAAAAAGAAGAACAGGGATAAGACGATCAATAATTTTTTCATGAAAATGGTTACAAATGTTAGAAATTATATTCGGTGGTCGCAGGGCGCAAAGCTATTCAGGTTGTTAACAAAGCTCCTCTCCGAACAAAAATGAATTTTAGAATGCGAAGCGTTTTACGGTATTGATGCGCAATTTTACCTTCAACGGCCTCTCCGGGGAGTGAATATGAAAGATCCATTGCATGTGATTTTTCCTGCGCAGCATTTGTAAAATTGTTCACTTCAGACTTGTTCCGTAGAAAAGGCATATGGTATTCTGCTATTTCTTGGCAAGTATTACAGGCTGCGAGGAAGATCACTACGCTGCAAGAGTGTCTAAAACGAAATATTCCATTTGGTTATTTTTATGACAAATTCATTGGTCTTGTCAAATTTAGCGAATTTTCGCTAAACCACTTTCTCCTTTCCTTGTCTACATCCTATATTTGCGCAGCAAAAAATAAAAAGGTACTGGGATTACAAGCCTGTCGAATAATGATTCCTTACCGAAGAAATCCAAATTAAAATTTACCAATATGAAATTGCTTGTTTGTGTGAGTAAAACACCGGATACCACTGCGAAAATTTCCTTTTCGGCAGATGGTACGGAGTTCAACTCTGCCGGCGTTACCTATATCATGAATCCTTATGATGAGTGGTATGCCCTGGTGCGTGCAGTAGAGTTAATGGAAAAACATGGTGGTACCGTGACGGTCATAAATGTCGGGGATGCCAGTAATGACCAAACCATCCGAAAAGGATTGGCCATTGGAGCGACCGATGCCGTGCGGATCAACGCCGATCCCAAGAGCTCTCTCTACATTGCTAAACAGATCGCCGAATATGCGAAATCTGAGAACTTCGATATTATTTTCTGTGGCAAAGAAAGTATAGATTACAACGGTTCAGAGGTCGGTGCAATGGTCGCCGAGTTGCTGGACTTGCCGTTTATTTCGTTCGCCAACCATCTCGAAGTCGAAGGTAATACTGCTACGGTTGTGCGTGATATTGAGGGTGGGGTAGAGAAGTCGCAGGTACAGACCCCATTTGTGTTAAGTGCCGCCAAAGGAATGGCCGAACAACGTATTCCCAATATGATGGGGATTATGAAAGCGAAAAAGAAGCCATTCAAAGTAGTAGAACCGGTTGACTTCCCGGATGTAGCGGTGCCGGTTAAGTTTACCTTACCACCACCGAAAACGGGTGTGAAATTAGTCGATCCGGAAAACATGGACGAGTTGGTCCGTTTGCTTCATGAAGAAGCAAAAATTATCTGATGCTCACTGGTCAGTTTTTGTTTTTAACAATGATTGTCAGCCGTTAACTACTTTGTAAC
>JBFIJS010000673.1:0-2879 GCA_041600595.1 Saprospiraceae bacterium
ATGCATCGGGACGCCGCCCCTTAAAATCCCTTGAGGAGCACTTCCGGGTGTTGCCAAAAGAACGACTTTTCCTGCTCCGCATTTTTTAAACATTCTTAAATTACACAGTATAAGTACCTGGACTTCCTGTTTTTACAAGCCATTCCATTTACATGGGATGGCTTTTTTTTCAAAAAACAGCCGTCCATCCCGGATCACTCCATCAACCATATTTTCAACAAATTGGCAACCAATACACCCAAAAAATTGGCAACGGCCAACCCTACCAGCCCGGTCATGATGCCAGAGAAGATGAGCGACCGATTGTGGATGACGGCCGCAATTTGTCCGATAAAAGGAGGCCCGTAAAATCCGGCGGTTTGGGTAATCATCATGGTATCCCGATCGATACCAAACAAGCGGCATAAAAGCAGGTGCATCGACAAGGCAACGAACCAGGAGCAGGCGGTAAAAACCAGCATAGTGCCGCCTCCGGCAAATAATTCGGACAGGTCGGCCATCATACCGATAGATACACAGAACATCAGCAGCAGGTATTCTCCCAATTCAAAAGCACCTTGCAGGTTTCTTACTTTCGGAGAAAAGGAAGCCGCCACACTGAAAGTCGAAATCAGCAAAATAATCACCCCGGCTGCGGTCAGTCCGCCCGTCAGCAGGTAGGTCAGTCCGAGAGCGGCGGCAGCTAACACGACTGTCAGCCCCAACGCAGCCAGTATGTCCCTGGGTACAAATTTTTGCAGTTCAAAATCCAGCTCGTCCTCCTCTGTTTTTTCGCCCTGAAAATCTTTTAAGAATAATCCATAAAAGCGATGCGCTACGGAGGTGAGAAAAATAAGATAAATGCCGCCACAGATCAGCTCCGTGGCGTTGAGGGTTACAAATATTATTTCATCCGAGTCGAATGCCATCCCAACCGCATTCATATTGGGCGTTCCGCCGATAAATACGCCCGTCAGCATGCCCGTCAACAGCCAGGTGTCGGTCAGTCGGTCGTGAAAAATCGGGGCAATGACAAACGCACTGACCAGCACACTGACGATGACCAGTAAAAAAGAAATGATGGTCGTTTTCGCCAATTTGAACCAGCCGATCAAATCAGTCGAATACAACAATAGCGGAATGGCCAGAATGATCGTTGCCTCGCTAAAGGTTTTGGACAAGGGCTTACTCAGTTCGACCGGGATAAAATTGCACAACACAATGCCGACCACATAGCACAGTACCACCGGACTCAACAGCTTCTCTGTCCCTAAACGGTAGGTCAGTTTGGTCAGCAGCCAGGGCAGAAAAATGATGGCGATGGATTGTAGGATGGGTTGGATCGTGATAAGGTGTTTAGATGTAAAAAAAAGTTTGAGATCCTGGGCGGCGGGGTTGAGGGCCAAATGTACAAGAATCGCTACTTTTCTTCTGTTCTTTTTACTTGATTACAACTCACTTACAGCGTAGCGCAGGTTCATTTCAGCACAGATCTTAGCGGAATCAGACAGATTTATTCAATGGTCGGGCAGGCAATGTGGACCATGATTGACCTGACGATTTCAAACCACCTGACACCCTTTACTCATTGATTATCAGTTTTTTATCAAAATCAACTTTCAATGTTTTGTTTTTAACACCCGGCGTTTTCAGCAGCCAGTTGGCCAATGGTTTAACAATATGGTCTTCCAATGCCCGCTGCAAAGGCCGTGCGCCATATTTTTCATGAAAACCAATGTCCGCCAGGTAATTGACGACATTATCGGTGAAATGAATCTCAATGCCATTTTTGGTAAACCCTTCCCGCTGCTTCACCTCCTCCAATTCCTTGAGGGTAATTTGTCGGACATGCTCCTTTTCCAATGGATTGAAAATGATGATGTTATCGATGCGGTTGATGAATTCCGGCCGGAAAAACCGACCGATCGCTCCGCGGTAAGCAGCCTCCCCGCCCATTTGCGAAGCGTAGCCAATGGAGCGCTGATTGGAAGCTCCCAGGTTGGTAGTCAGGATGATAATGCAGTTCCTGAAATTAGTCACCCGCCCGAAGGCATCGACCAGCATGCCTTCGTCCAGCACGGTCATAAAAGCATCGAAAATAGACGGCGCAGCTTTTTCGGCCTCATCGAGCAACAGTACCGCAAACGGTTTTTCCCGAACGTCGGTCACCAGTTTGCCGGGCGTGCCGCCTTCTCCCAAAAAACGGGTGATCTGCGAAGGGTGTTGAAATTCGCTCATGTCAATGCGGATCAGCGGCGTTTGCTTTTGCCCTTTTCCAAAAAAGTAATCTGCCAGTGCCCGGGCGCTGGCCGTTTTCCCCACGCCGGTCGGACCGGCAAATATCAGGGTAGTGATGGGTTTGTAAGGGTTGTTGAGGCCCGCCTTAAACACCTTGATGATGTCGCATAAATGCAAAACCGCTTCTTCCTGACCGATTATTTTTTGCTGGAAAAAAGAGGCCAGCTCTTCCTGGTCCAGCAGCAGGTCGTCCCGTAAGAACAGTTCCGGCAGACCAGTACGCCGGATAAACTGATCCAGTACGTCCTTTTTGGTCAGTGTGTCTTGTTTATTCAATTGAGCCTCACCCAGGCATTCACCCAGAAAGCGAATCCCCTTGCCGGGAAACCGCTCGTAGGGATAAAACCGCTCGAGCAAACGCAGGGTGGTGGCGATCGCTTCTTTTTCGATATTGATCTTGAGATTTTGGTTTACGAAATCCCGCATTTTATCAAAAATAACCTGCACCCGCTTGTGTGGAAGTTCTTCTATTTCAAGTACTTGCAGACTTTCTACGAAGCCCGGCAGGAACCGTCGCAGACTTTCCAACTGCTGCGGCGTCACCTCGCCCACCAATTGCAGGCGGCCGTTCTGGATAAAGGGCAGAAGGTAGGCAGCGACAC
>JBFIJS010000674.1:0-2875 GCA_041600595.1 Saprospiraceae bacterium
GGTTACCCACTATTTTAACTTCGCTGGTCGTCAGGGATGGTTATTGTCATCAGGTTGCCGGTCATTGGCCATACAATAGATTGATGTGGCCCCGCTACGTTCAAATTGATATATACAATGAGCAACACTTGTAAATGTTGTTCGTTAGCCTGCCAAAGCCTCTCGGTAAGCTGTCTTTTATTTCGTTTGATTCTATGGTGTAAAAAAAAAGACGACCACCCAAAAAATGGGCGGCCGTCATTTAACCCCAAAAAACCAATTCTTTAAAAAGGATTGAACCTTTTTATTATTTCTTTAGTGGGACAAATATCTGTAAATAAAAAGACATAATCCCTATTACCTGTTCAGTTTTCTTTTTCAGGCAAATTTAAGGACGTCCCCGTTCAATGTCAATACTGCTCAACCGGGGGCGTGACTGATTTCTTTTCCTTCCGGCACATCAAACAATTCTTCCAGGTCTTTCTTCAGAACAACTTCTTTTTCGAGCAATAGCGCCGCCAGTTTATTGAGTTCCTCGCGGTGCTCAGTCAACAATTTTTTGGTCTTTTGATAGGCAGCTTCCACCAGTTTGCTTACTTCGTGGTCGATCCTGCGAGCTGTTTCTTCGCTGTAAGGCTTGGTGAACGCATTTTCGTTCCGCCCGGTACTATCGTAAAAGCTGATATTGCCAATTTCCTCGTTCAGTCCGTAATAAGCAACAATCGTATAGGCCTGCTTGGTCACTTTTTCCAGGTCGTCCAGGGCACCCGAAGTCACTTCTCCGAATACAACTTCTTCGGCGGCTCGTCCACCCAGTGCGGCGCAAATATGGTCTTCAAACTGGGCTTTGGAATAGAGGGACCGCTCTTTGGGCAGGTACCAGGCTGCTCCAAGTGACTTGCCCCGGGGCACGATCGATACTTTCAGCAGTTTATTGGCGTGTGGCAAATACCAGCTGGCCGTTGCGTGGCCCGCTTCGTGGAAAGCCACTATTTTTTTCTCCTCGTCGGAAATGATCTTGGTTTTGTTTTCCAACCCGCCAACGACCCGGTCAATGGCATCGTTGAAGTCGGCCATGCCCACGGACTTTTTACCCTTCCGGGCCGCAATCAGAGCAGCTTCGTTGCAAATATTGGCAATATCCGCCCCGGAAAACCCGGGTGTCTGCTGAGACATGGTCTCCAGTTCAAAATCTTTCGACAATTTGAGGGGCTTGGTATGCACCCGGAAAATGGCCTTTCGTTCCTGCAAGGTGGGCAGGTCCAGGAAAATTTGCCGGTCAAAACGCCCGGGACGCAAAAGTGCCCGGTCAAGTATTTCACTACGGTTGGTAGCAGCCAGCACGATGACCCCCGTATTGGCACCAAACCCGTCCATTTCAGTCAGTAACTGGTTCAGCGTGTTCTCTTTTTCGTCATTCGACTGAAAAGATGCCGCCCTACCCCGGCTACGGCCGATGGCGTCGATCTCGTCAATGAAGATGATACTTGGTGCACTCTGTTTGGCTTTGCGAAACAAATCCCTGACCCGGGAAGCCCCTACCCCAACGAACATTTCGACAAATTCGGAACCGGACATGGAGAAAAACGGAACGCCCGCTTCTCCCGCAACGGCTTTCGCTAACAGCGTTTTCCCGGTACCGGGAGGGCCTACCAGCAGCACGCCTTTGGGGATTTTTGCCCCCAGTTTGGTGTAGCGTTCGGGGCTTTTCAGGAAATCAACTACTTCCCGCACTTCCACTTTGACTTCTTCCAGGCCGGCAATATCATCGAAGGTTACACTACCCGTTTCCTTTTTGTAGGCAGTTGCGGAAGATTTTCCAAAATCAAAAGGATTCATCCCGCCGGCTCCGCCCGGGCGCATCCGGTTGAGGAAAAAGATCCAGATACCAATGATGAGCAGAAACGGTAACATCCAGGAAAGGGCGTCGCCGAGCCAGTCGGTTCGTTCTTCGTACTCTAAGTCGAAGTGGTTGTCGCCACCTCCTTTCAGTTGCGCATCGGCGATGGCTTTTTCAAAATTTTCCAGCGAACCAATGTTCACTTTCAGGTGCGGACCTTCCGAAGACCGGTCGATCTCTGCGTAGGCGCCGGTGCCCAGGCGGTCCTTTTTGATAAATACCTCCGCCATCTCCTTATTGATGACCTTGATTTTTTCAATGTCACCATTGGCCAGCGTTACCCGCTGGAACTTGGACAGCGACATTTCCTGCGGCCGGGGTTGCATAAAAGTGTAGAACACTTGCAGCAATAGTAGCCCGATGATGAGGAAATATATCCACGAAAAGCCCTTCCCGAAGAAGCCTTTTCCTTCCGGATCTTTATCCATCGGATCTCTGGGCAGTTGTTTTTTTGCCATTGTTTTTTGTACTAATATTAATAATTAGGCGGGTGTGGAGGGGTCCGTCCTCTTTTCAATTCTGAACGCTGTACCCGGCCGGACCGCCGCCTGCCTTATGCCTGATTTCAAATAAATAACAAGTCATTTTACCGAGTGTTCTTTTTATAGAAAACAGGTGCGGGCAGTCATTTACAGGCCCCGCAGCCGCTCGATAAATAAAACTTCCTACTTGCGGTATTTTATTTTGAATGGGTGAAGTTCGGAAATAACAAATTGGTTTTCCAAATGTTAGTGACTGAAACTACCATTTCATCCCGTCAAAAAGATGTTATGTCTAAAAATGGGGGATTCTGCCTGCCTCTGCTGCGACCATCTGCCACCGAAACCATGAAAACCGCTTCCTTTCCTTTTCAACCCGATCTCGTCATTTGCCCGCAATCTAACCGGTAGCCTAAAGAATGAACCAACGAAGATTTTGTTCAAATCAATTGATGATGCAGTCCGTATTTGCCTTTTTTTGACAATAAACTGAAAAAGGTGTTGGCACCACTGGCAC
>JBFIJS010000675.1:0-2868 GCA_041600595.1 Saprospiraceae bacterium
GCTTTACCTTCCGTAGCCCAGTGTACCGTATCGTCAGCAAAAAAGACGATCTGACCGGATGCGGCCCCCGGGGAAGCCGGAAGCCCCCGGGTAATTTCGGTGGCGTTTGAAAGGGCTACCGAATCAAAGACCGGGTGCAACAGTTCGTCCATTTTCGCCGGTTCCATTCGCAACAAGGCTTCTTTTTCATCGATCAGTCCCTGCTCCTGCATTTCCATGGCAATGCGTACCATCGCTTGTCCGGTGCGCTTACCATTGCGGGTCTGCAATATCCACAGCCGGCCCTCCTGGATCGTAAACTCCAGGTCCTGCATGTCTCTGTAATGCAGTTCCAGTTGTTTTTGGTAAACGTCAAGTTCCTTATAAAGGGCGGGCATGGTTTCCTCCAGGGAAGGATACTTTTTAGCCCGGGTTTCTTCCGAAATACCGGCCAGTTTTGCCCAGCGCCGGGAGCCTTCTAAAGTAATCTGTTGCGGTGTTCGGGTTCCCGCCACCACGTCTTCGCCCTGCGCATTGATCAGGTATTCGCCGGTAAAAATATTTTCGCCGGTGGCAGGATCGCAGGTAAAGGCGACACCGGTGGCCGACGTATTCCCCATATTTCCAAAAACCATCGCCTGCACATTGACGGCCGTACCCCAATCGGCGGGAATGCCGTTCAGTGCCCGGTAGGTTTTGGCCCGGTGATTCATCCAACTGTCAAAAACGGCGGTGATGGCGCCCCAGAGTTGTTCCCAGGGATCCTGGGGAAATTGTTTGCCCGTGCGGGCTTCAATGATTTTGTTGAAACGGCGGCACAACTCCTGGAGGTCGTCTTTGGTCAAATCGGTATCCAGGTCAACATCTTTCTCCTTTTTCAGGAGGTCAATAATGACTTCAAACGGATCCTCATCTTCTTTATTAACAGGCTTCATACCCATGACCACATCGCCGTACATTTGAATAAAACGGCGGTAAGAATCCCAGGCCGCCCGGGGGTTGCCGGTCTTTTTGGCAAAACCTTCCACCACCTCCGGATTCATCCCCAGATTAAGCACGGTGTCCATCATGCCGGGCATGGAAGCCCGGGCCCCTGACCGCACCGAAAGCAAAAGCGGGTCGCTGGGGTCGCCAAAGCGAAAGCCCGTAATTTTTTCCACCGAACGAATACCCGATTCCACCTGATCGATCAAGGCGTTCATCAGCTCATCTTTTCCGGTTTTAAAATAATTATTACAAGCTTCGGTGGTGATGGTAAAACCAGGAGGTACTGGTAGACCGATCAGGTTCATTTCGGCCAGGTTGGCACCTTTTCCTCCCAGCAGGCTTTTCATTTTGGCATTTCCTTCAGCCGTTTTATTGCCAAAGGCATAAACATATTTGGTGTTTTTCATTCTTATGAAATTATGTGAAAAATGACCACCCATGATAATTGGCTGACCGAAACCCGGCCAGCCAAATAAAATGGGCGACCATTTTAGTGTAAATATTTTTTAACCAGTTTATAGAAAAAACAGAAAATTCGAGCCTTAATCATTTGATTATCAGCGTTCTTTAGTGGCAAACTACCGTCCTTTCCAATCTTCATTGTTTTACCAGTTTTTCCGTTCGACGAGCAACATCGTAGCACTCTTTCACGGTCTCCATATCCAGGCAGTACTCCGTTGCCTGGGTTTCGAACCGGCACGGAACTTTGGTGAAGTCAATATTGCGAAAGTGGGGGTCCAGTTCGGCACATTGCTCCAGCAGGCTGTTGATGGTGATTGGCTCCGTTGGCACCACCTTTCTTTTCAACAAATAACCCTGGAGATAATGGCTGATCGATTCCCGGGAATTATGGCAGATTAAATGGGTCACGGCATCCTCTGCGGCCCGGTTCATTTCCGCATCTGCCACCTGGAGTAACCGGTCGGCATTGGCGTAAAATTTCTGCGATTGAATACTTTTCATGATCGGTCATTTTGTTTAAAAATCACTGCTAAATTATACCCGGTCGTTTTGCGGATAAGTGATTTTTCACACTCCCCGTAAGGACTTTTGTCAACTTCCCACAAACTGTCAAAAGCATTAAAAATCACCGGCGAATTATGACAAACGTCACCTTCGTGCCATAGGCTTAGCTAGAACTTGCAGCCTCAATTGTCTTCGGATCACTCCTAATAAAAACATTCTCACATGTTTAGTCTGAATAAAAAAGAAAAGCCCGCATTTAAGTATCCCGGCCGGCGGGCAGCTATGGATGGCAACACCGCCGCCATTATGTGCGAACGGGAATCATCAGATGCGGCAGGCGCCTATCCTATTACTCCTTCTACCCAAATGGGGGAATACTGGGCTGAAGCCGCTGCTAAAGGACACCTTAATATATCAGACCGGCCGTTGATCTTCATCGAGCCGGAAGGCGAACACGCCGCTGCGGCCGTGACCGCCGGTTTGTCGATGACGGGCCTTCGGGCGGCCAATTTCTCCTCCGGCCAGGGCATCGCCTACATGCACGAATCGCTGTACGCCGCCGTTGGCAAGCGCCTGACTTACGTGCTCAACATCGGCGCCCGGGCCATGACCAAGTCCACCCTCAACGTGCACGCCGGCCACGATGACTACCACGCCATCGACGACACGGGCTTCTTTCAGCTTTTTGCGAAAAATGCCCAGCATGTAGCCGACCTCAACGTTATTGCTCACCGCATAGCTGAATTGGCACTCACCCCCGGCGCAGTCGCACAGGATGGTTTTCTGACCACCCACCTGATCGAAACATTGCTGTTGCCGGAGCGGGAACTGATCAAAGAATTCCTCGGCAGGCCGGACGATATCATCGAAACACCAACCCCGGCGCAAAAAATAATTTACGGGGAAACCCGACGGCGTATTCCTGAACTTTGGGAC
>JBFIJS010000676.1:0-2865 GCA_041600595.1 Saprospiraceae bacterium
AGCCCCGCTCAATAACCTGATTGGCGGCTTCTTGTTTGAACTCTGCTGTAAATTTTCTTCGTTGATTCATACTTCCTCCGATGATTCATTTTTACCATACGGAGTGTCTACGGACTCATCAAACAGGCGGACACCCTGTTTGTCGGGAGTGCAGGTACGGACAACAACATGGACGCTTCCCACCGGGGAGGAGCAAAAGGTTTTGTTGAAATATTGGAGAACGGAACCCTCAAAATTCCCGATTACAAAGGCAACAGCATGTATAACACCCTCGGCAACTTCCTGCTGAACCCCCGAGCGGGCCTGCTATTTATTGATTTTCAGGCAGGTATCACTTTGCAACTCAGCGGCACCGCCAGCTTGCTGTTCAACCAGTCTGCCGGGGAGGATTTACAAAAAACAACCGGAACGGGCCGGTATTGGCTGTTTGAAACCAAAGAATGGATCCTGACGGAACAGCACCACCAGGCCGATTGGGAATTTATTGATTTTTCACCTTTTAATCCATAAGCCATGTTCAGCAGTTTTACCGTGCAAAAAATTATTAAAGAAAGCGACACCATCAGTTCCTTTTATTTGACAAAGACCGATCGGACCAAACCGGAAGACTACCTGCCCGGACAATTTGTCTCGATCCGCCTGGTCTTCAACGGGCAAACGGTCATCAGAAATTACACCCTTTCCGATGCCCCGGGCAAGGGGTATTATCGACTGACCGTCAAGCGGGAAGACAAAGGGAACGCCTCTACCTTTTTACACGATGTGGTCATTGCCGGCGACCGGTTGAAGATCAGCAGACCCACCGGCAAGTTTCATCTCAATACATCTGCCAACAATCCTATTGTATTGATTTCGGGCGGGGTGGGCATTACCCCCATGTTGAGTATGGCGGAATATGTAGCCGCTCATCAACCTCACCGGAAGGTTTATTTTTTACATACCAGCGTGGACCGGAAAGTACAGCCCATGCGAAAGCGGCTGCGGGAATTACAGGAAAAATATCCCGCTTTTGATCTGACAATCTTCCACACAGCCCCGCTAAAAGATGAATTGCAGGGGGTTGATTTCGATGAAAAAGGATTTATCGCCAGGCATCACCTGGCCGCAAAAAATTTTGAACAAGACGCCGATTATTATCTGTGTGGCCCTGCCGGCTTTATGGAGGTCATGTACGAAGCCCTGCTGAACTTGAACGTCCCGGAAACCAATATCGCTTTTGAATTTTTCGGTGAGGGAAAAACCAATGGGACTGCCCCAAAATTTACGGATTCCCGGACGCCGCGTCCACAGGTGCTGTTTGCCAAATCAGGGATCTCGACTCATTGGTCCGAAAGTGTATCCAGCCTGTTGGAATTGGCAGAAGCCAACGGCCTGACGCCTGCATTCAGTTGCCGAACGGGAACTTGTTCCTCCTGCGAATCACGATTGATCAGCGGGGAAATAACCTACGATCCCGAACCATTTATGGAAGCACAGCAAGATCATATTTTTATTTGTTGCGCCAAACCCGTTTCCGACGTGAACATTGACCTCTGACGGTTGCCCGTTACCCGGTCGGCAGTGGTATCTGTGTCTAATCTTTTGTAGTTGAAAAATAGAAGAGGGGACGACCTGTTTAACATAAGATGGATTATACTAAAAAAACGAGTAGACCGAAAAAAACATTTTTTCGTCGCTCAGCGCATCAGCATTACCAGGGCGCCGGCTGCCGTCAGCACCAGGATCATTTGCCGGTAATGCTGCTCCTTGATCTTTTTCACCAAAAAAATACCCAGCCATAGCCCCGCCAAAATTCCCGGTACCAGCCGGAGGTTAACAGCCAGCGATTCCAGGGTAACCGTTTCCCAAACAAAAATGTGAAAGGGTAATTTGAAGAGATTGATGATAAAAAACAGCCAGGCCGCCGTACCGATAAATTCGTCCTTGGGCAGCCGCATGGCCAGGAAATACAGGTTGGAAAATGCACCGGCCAGGTTCCCGACCATGGTTGTAAAACCTGCCGCCAGGCCCATCACGGCTGCAAACCAACGGTTGTCGGGCACTTGAATGCTCTTCCGGCGATCCCACCAGAACATCATCACCACGGTGAGTAAAATGATAACCGCCATCCCGTACTTAAACGACTCTTCGGGCAGGTCTTTCCCAATCCACACCCCCAGTAAAACTCCGGCAGCCATCCACGGCAGCAGTCGCCACAAATAACGCCATTGGGCGTGCCGGTGATAGTAAATCACGGCAAATACATCGCCGACGATGAGCATCGGTAGTAAAATGCCCGTCGAGGCCTTGCCCCCGAAGACAATGGCCAGTAAGGTGACAATAATAATGGCGATGCCTTTCACGCCCGCTTTGGAAATGCCAACTACCACGGCGGCCAGCATGGCCAGCGACCATTCAACCCAGGTTAACTGAAAGGGAATTAATAATTCTATCATAGATATGGATGGTGGTCAGCCGACTTGAAAACCAGCCTCCCCTACCCCGTCGATGGTGGCCCTGACCGTATCACCGGGCTTTAAATAGACCGCCGCCGTGGCCGCACCGGCCATGATATAAGTCCCTTTGGGGATGGGTTTGCCATATTGTTTGGCCAGACGGGCCGCTGCGACCACCGATTCCCAGGGGTTGCCAAGAATCGCTGCGGTGGAGCCGCTTTGCACGACTTCTCCGTTGATGATCAGTTCTACCTTTTGGTCCTTTACCGGCCGGTCGATAGGCTGCCAGCCGCCCAGCACCACTCCGGCAGAGGAACAATTGTCGGCGATGACATCTTCGAGGGAAAATTTAAAATTCTCGTAACGGGAATCAATGATCTCAATGGCCGCCGCAACGCCCACGATATAGGAAGGTGCCGTTTCCAGCGTC
>JBFIJS010000677.1:0-2861 GCA_041600595.1 Saprospiraceae bacterium
CGTTATCCAAACCAAAAACCGGGACTACATCATCGCCGGGTTCACCGAGGGCTTTGGCGTGAACAATACCGCCGTGTATGCCGTCAGGACGGATGTGGACGGCCGGAAAATTTGGGAAAAGACATTTGACGAAGGACATATTTCTCGAGGCTATTCCATTATTGAAACCGATGACAATGCTTTTTTAATCGTTGGGGAAATCATCAATGTTCCCCAGAATTTCCAGAAAAACGTTTACCTCCTGAAAATCAACAACCGGGGCGAGATGCTCTGGAGCAATCAATTTGGCGGAGCCGAAAATGAAACCGGATGGCGAATCATCCCCTCCGCAACCGACGATGGTTACCTGATCGTTGGGAATACCAGAAGTTTTGGCAATGGCGGAAGTGACATCTACGTCATAAAAGTGAATGCCAACGGGACAGAACAATGGAGCAACACCTATGGCACAACCGGTGACGATCAGGGAAAGGGGATTGTTGCTACCAATGACGGTTACCTGATTACGGGCAGCGCTTTTAATCCCGCCAGTAGTTTTGCGGACATCTATTTAATGAAAATAGATTTCAACGGTAACGAGGTTTGGGGCGGACAGTTTTTCGGAACTCCCGGATTCGATGAGGGGCAGAATATTATTGCAACCGCCGACGGGAATTTTGCCATCATTGCCATTGCCGATTCTCGTGCCTTGTTGCTAAAGGTCGATCCTGACGGTAATGAAATCTGGTCTGAAACCTTTAATACTCCCTTTGGAGCCGAGGCTTATGATCTGATTGAAGTATCCAATGGGGACCTGGTCTTTACGGGCTCTATGGAAATAGACGCCGGCAATGCTGACGCTTTCCTGGCCCGGTTCGATGCAAACGGCAACGAACTGTGGCGCAACATAATCGGTCGGGGCAGTCATTTTGATTCTGGGCAAAGTTTGATTCAAACTGCCGATAAGGGGTTTGCCGTGACCGGTTACAATTCTTTGTTTGGGGTTCTTTTTAATGATATCACTTTCATTAAAACCGATCAGAGCGGCAACGTGTATACCAACCACCTGGTCGGAAAGGTCTTTATCGACGAGAATGTGGATTGTGGTTTCAATTTGGGTGAAATAGGATTGCACGAGTGGATCATTTCCGCCAAATCGGCCGACAGAACCTTTTTCGGGACTTCTGATAGTGAAGGCAATTACGACATAACCATTGATTCAGGGGAATATTCTGTGAGTGTCTTTGTTAAAAATGAATATTGGGAATCCTGTGTAGCTGCTTACAATGTCAGCTTCAATACCCAATATGATACACTGACGAGAAACTTCCCTATACTCAAAAACACGCTCTGTCCTTTACTGGAAGTGGATGTGTCTGCTCCTGTTGCTCAAAACTGCTCGAACATTGGCTATTCCGTAGATTACTGCAACTACGGTACACAGGGTGTAGCCGACCCCATCATTGAGATTGTCCTTGACGAAAATCTTACTTTGACAGGAGCGGACCTCCCCTTTACTTCGAATGACAGTCTGTACGTGTTTGAGCTTGACCCGCTCGGTATTGACGAATGTGGCAGCTTCAATTTTACGGCAGAATCATCCTGCAATGGTGTGCCGTTCGAAGCTTATACTGTTAGTGCTCATATTTTCCCTGATTCTATTTGTCTGCCAATCAGTGGCTGGGACATGTCGGACATTAAAGTGGATGGTTACTGTGATGCCGATTCAGTTCGGTTCAAAATATCAAATGATGGAGATGGGAATATGAATGATCCATTATATTTCATCATTGTTGAAGACCATATTATGGGCCTTCAGGGAGATTACCAACTTAATGCAGGAGAAGAACGAACCATTGCAACCGTTTCAAATGGAGCAACATACCGCCTGATTGCCCAGCAGGCCCCGGGCCATCCGGGCAACAGTTATCCGACCGTAGCCATTGAAGGCTGCACGACCGGTGGAAGTTTTTCCACTGGTTTCGTTACCGAACTACAGGAAAACGAAAACGATCCGTTCGTTTCCGTCGACGTACAGGAAGCTATCAGTCCGACCGATTACATTTTTATGCGAGGCTATCCCAAGGGTTACTTAGAAAACGGGGACCATCTGATCCCGGCAAACACTCCTCTGCAGTATCATATTTATTTCCAAAACCTAGGAACTGATACCATCCGTCATTTGACGATCCGGGACACCTTGCCGGAAAGCCTCGAATTGGTCTCTGTTGTGCCAGGGGCAAGCAGTCACCCTTACCAATTCGAGGCGTACAGCAATGGTGTACTCCGGTTCACTTTCGACAATCTAAACCTCTCTCCGGGCAGCGACACTGCCTCCATTGGGTTTGTACAGTTTAAAGTATCTCAGAAACCGAACAACCCGGCAGGAACCGTTATCCCAAACAGTGCCGCTGTCTTTTTAGGTTACGATGCTCCCGAACAAACAGCTACCGTTACACATGTGGTCGGGGCTATAGAGCCACTGATCCAATTGATGACCTGGGTGGACGAAATCTCGGTGCCCGGCTTCAAAGTGAATGCTTATCCCAATCCGTTTACCTCTTCTATTGTGTTTGAAATAAAAGAAAACCAAGACCGATTTAAATTTTTGACATTGACAGTGTTCGATATGAGCGGACGCATGGTGCGTCAGGAGAAAGCTTCTGGCAACCGGCTCCAACTGATCAGAGGCAACCTGCTTGCGGGGTTGTATAGCTTCAGGTTGGAGGGCGATGGCCTGCTGCTCAACACCGGGAAAATAATCGTGCGATAAAACACCCAATTTCCGTTTTACTAAGAAATGAGCCGGAAAGCCTTTTGGCGACCGTTTCTGTTTCAAATCTATCTTTTTTCAACCGATTACATTTTCTGCCAACCGGCAG
>JBFIJS010000678.1:0-2856 GCA_041600595.1 Saprospiraceae bacterium
GCGGCTTTATTTTTCCGGGGCGCCCGAGGACGAAAGTTATGTTTACAATTATTACGAATACGATTTGACGAGCGGCAACCTCGTCTTTCTGGAAGCCGACAGCCTGATTGACAGAAGTTCCGGCATCTTCCCGCTGGGCGACCGAATCGCTTACGTTACCCGCCCGGTGGGCAGTGGCAACCAATTCAGCATTCAGCTTTACAACCCTGCAACGGGCGACAAAACAGAGGTGCTACCCCTGGGTTATTCAAAAATAACGATAAAAGCAAAGGCTGCCTTTCAGGGAAAAATTTGGTTCACCAATGCGTACTACTCCGACACCCTGTTTTACCTCGACCCCGCTACCGGGTTGTGCGACGTGGCGCTCGATCTCCAGCCGTTTGGCGTCGAGGCTTCCCGTCCAATGTTGGCGTTCGACAACAAACTTTATTTTTCCGGCTACACGCAGGCGGACGGTGCCGAACTCTTCGAATACGATCCTGCCACCGGCGACGTGCGCCTCTACGCCGATCTCAACCCCGGTGGGGGCAGCTCCGATCCAGAGGATTTTGCCGTGGTGGGCAACCGCTTCTATTTCACCGCCAACGACGGCTGGCGGGGCCACGAGCTTTGGAGCCTCGCCAACTGCTTTGCCGTGTCGCTGTCCGCTGTGCCCGATTCTTTGGGTCAAAATGCGGGACAAATCAGTCTTGACGTGCAAGGCGGCACTGCGCCTTTTACTTTTTCCTGGAACAATGGCGCAACAACACAGGACCTGACCGGGCTGGCTTCCGGCTTCTACGAAGCTACCGTAACGGATGCGGCGGGCTGCGAAGCGACGGTTTTTACCGTGCTGGAAGGCGGTTTGGCGGTCGGCACGGATGAGTTAAAAAACATGCCACAGGTCAGGGTTTATCCGAACCCGGCGAGCGATGTGCTGCGCATCGAGTTGAGTGAAATGCAGGGTGAAAGCAGTGCATCGCTTTTCAATTATTCCGGGGTGAAATTACAGGAACAAACCATCCGGAGTGCCAGCGAAAACATGGATGTTTCCGGGTTGCCGGGCGGGATTTATTTCCTGGTGGTTCGTGGGGATGGCAGGGGTGTTTTTGCTGAAAAAATTGTTGTGCACCGGTAGGCCATTTGCTGATAGATGTCCTACATTTTTAATTAGGATATAGAAAAAAATCGTCGTTTCCTGCCTCCCCTTGCTTGTCATGGCCGAAGGCAACCTGCGAGGTAACGAGGGTGGTCAAGAAGGTACTTTTGCAGCCATCAAGACGTCGCATTTTGCCTGCGGCCATGATAACGGAATAACAAATTCAAGACAGCTCATAGATTTCAAAACCAAATTTTATACATGAAAGACCTCTTTCTACTTCTCCTTACGCTCTTCCTCGCCCTGAAGTCGAACGCCCAGTTCGCTCCGCCGGTCACATTGGCAGATGCCAGGTGTTTCCAACTCTCCGTAGCGGATTTTAACCAGGACGGGTTTGACGACTACGCCACTGTTTCCTTTGATTCCGCGAATGATTGGGAACAACTTATCTGGGCTTCCAACCAGAGTGATGGTACTTTCTCCGCTCCCCAGGTGATCATTGAAAACGATGCCATTACAGGAGCTATCGCTGCCGGTGATCTGGACGGAGACGGATGGCCTGAATTGCTGGCCGGCCATGACAATGCTATTTCTAATGATTTTGGGCTGATCATTTTCAAATACGATGGTTCCGGGGGCTTTGTAGCGTTGGATACGATGAACTTAGGTACCACCAATTTTCTGCAAGACATTGAAATTTTCGATATCGATGTTGATGGTGATCCCGATATTATACTTCTTCACAAGGGGGGTAGTCAATTCCCTAGCGGTTGGCTGGCCTGGTTTGAAAACCTTGGTAGTGGCGAATATGCACCGATAGCATTTATCGAGTCCGGATTGGGTCAGCCTTCCGAAATAGTCATTGGCACTTCTGTTTGGGATACCAATGAGTTTCCTGATATATTTTTAGTGAAATCAGGTCCGAACCCCGTTCAGGCGATCAGCATGAACCAATCGGGAGGCTTTAATAATCCGATCAATATTTCCACTGCTTCCTCCTCCGATGCGGTCCATATCCAACTTAACGGCGCTGTAGAACCTGAACCTGACTTTACTTTCTTTGAAACGGTCATCATGCGGAGTAACAATTTCAGCCATATCTGGAATTTTCAATATACTACTTTATATTCAAAGCTGATCGCATCTACTACCGATAACCTCTCATCTTCTGCTTCGGGCGACATAGACCTGGATGGCAAAGAAGACCTTGTTGTGAGTAGCCTGGATGGAAAGGTGCAGTTTATGCTTCGCAATCCCGATAACTCGTTTGGAGATTTAACGGAAATAGAAGACAGCCCAGTTGGCAGCTACCGCATCCACCTCAGCGATGTGGACATGGACGGGGATCTTGACATCCTCACAACATGCAACAGTCTTTACTCGGGTGAGGGGTCGGATGAAGTCGTGCTAATCCGCAACCTCGCCCGTGACAAAAGCATAAGCGGGAGTGTTTTTTGGGATGAAAATGCCAACGGTACCTGGGATGGGGGAGAAGTAGCGATTCCTCGGTTTCCCATAAAAATCGAGCCTTCGGCCTTCAGCGTTTTTTCCGGGGATGATGGACAATATACCATATACCCTGCGGTCGGAAATTATACCATTTCACCTGTTCTAAACAGTTGTTTGGAATTGACAACGACACCTGCTACCTATAACGTTGATTTTGATGGGAATACCCATATCAAAAATCTCGACTTTGGTGTACAGGCGGTCGGTACCGAAATAGAGGCATCGGTCAATCTGACTTCGGCCCCGACCCGGTGTAGCTTTCTGGTGCC
>JBFIJS010000679.1:0-2850 GCA_041600595.1 Saprospiraceae bacterium
CCATCGACAGCGACTACCGCGGCGAAATCGGCATCATCAGGGTCAATTTGTCCGGTGAGCCACAAACTATCGAACCCGGTGAGCGGATCGCCCAGATGGTCATTGCGAAGTACGAGCAGGCCGTTTTGGTTGCCGTGGAAACCTTATCGGAGACCAGCCGGGGAGCCGGCGGGTTTGGCAGTACGGGAAGCTGATGCGGGGGACTTTTTCACTAAGGTATAAAATTTGACAACTCAGATACATGCTTCCTTCTAACCATATTTTTTTCATAAAACTGGCCGTGTCCTTTTGCCTGGTTCTTTGTTGGGGAAATGAAGCCCCCGGACAGGCATGGATCATTGAAACACCAACCGGCAAATTATCTTCCTGGATCATCCAGCGATACCCGGCGACGCCGCAAAAGGCAGAACTATTTCTTCTGAACCAGACCGGCCATAGTGTTTACTTTGACGAACACAATACCAACGATAATTACCTGGAAATTATCAGCCCGAAAGGACTGCGCGTCATCACCAGACGGGCAGTCTCCGGCCAACCACTGGCTTTGAAAAACAACCCCGACATCGAAAACTCCGTAAGATGGGATGTAGATTTTTCGGACTATCTCCGGGTACTGGATTTCAGGGAAACCGGCAACTATCTCATCACCTGGCATGTAAAGACTTCCAGGGGGTTGTTATCGGCCGAGCCTGTCCGGTTCTATTTTGAAAATAAAACCAATTATAATGAATAAACGGCAGCCATTTGTACCATTCCAAAACCAGGCAATGAACGACCGGCCAACCGTCATTCAGCATTCAACAGCATGAAAATCATCATTCCTATGGCCGGGCGGGGCTCCCGTCTGCGGCCACATACCCTGACCACCCCCAAACCACTGGTGCCCGTTGCGGGAAAAGCCATGGTGCAGCGCATCGTTGAAGACCTGGCCACCGGCTACGACGGCCACCTGGAGGAGGTCGCCTTTATCATCGGCGATTTCGGCCGGGCCGTGGAAGAAGAACTCATCCAGATCGCCGAACAACTTGGGGCCCGCGGCAAGATCTATTACCAGGACAAACCGCTGGGTGTGGCCCACGCCATTCTCTGCGCCAGGGAAAGTTTGAACGGCAACGTTTTTATTGCTTTTTCCGATACCTTGTTCAAAGCCGACTTTCATTTTGATAAAAACCAGGACGGCGTGATCTGGGTAAAAACCGTTGAAGACCCCTCCGCTTTCGGAGTGGTCAAAACCAACAGCCAGCAGATCATCACTGATTTTGTTGAAAAGTCGCCGGTATTTGTGTCTGACCTGGCCATTGTCGGTTTGTATTATTTCCGGGAGGGTGAATTTTTACGGGATCAAATCCAGTCTCTTATTGACCAAAACATTAAAGACAAAGGCGAATTCCAGATCACTTCCGTGTTGGAAAACATGAAAAACCAGGGCTACCAGTTCAAGGCCCAAACCATCGACGAATGGCTCGATTGCGGGAATAAACAGAACATCGTCGATACCAACAAACGGATCCTGCAATTGAAGCACGGCGAAGAACAACTGGTGTCCGATTCCGCTTCTCTGGTCAATACGGTGGTAGTTGCACCCTGTTTCATCGCTGAGGGCGTGCGCATCACCAATTCGGTCATCGGGCCCTACGCCTCCATCGGCAAAGGCTCGGTCATTGAAAACTCTAACATCCGAAACAGCGTTATACAAAGTCACACGACGGTCACCAATGCCATGTTCGACAATTCAATGATCGGCAACCACGTTAAGTATGACGGCCACATTTCCGAAATCAGCATTGGCGACTATACAGAATTTAAAGAGTGAAATTTAATGGAAAACGGTGAACGTTGAATGGTAAATTCTGACCTATTCACCATTCACCATTCACCATTCACCATTACTACCATGTTAAAATATATTTTATCTCCCCTGCTCCTTTTTTCCTGCCTGGCCCTGTTTGCCCAAAAAACCGAGGTCCAAATGGAGCTGGAAGCCATTTTTATCGAGGGAAACAAAGAAAAACTACTTGGCAACTGGGACAAAGCCATCGATAATTTTGAAAAGGTGCTGGAAAAAGACCGCAACAACGCTGCTGCCGCTTACGAAATGGCAAGGGTGTATGAGGCCAAAAAAGACCTCGAAAGCGCAGAAAAATATGCGGTCAAAGCGGTCGAATGGGATGGCTCCAACGAGTGGTTCCGGATGTACCTCGCCGAAGTTTACCAAAAGAACAATAAGGACAACCTGGCTGCCCAGCAGTACGAAGCCCTCGTTAAGACTTACCCCTACACCGAGGAATTTTACCGGAAATGGGCGTACTACCTCGTGCGCAGCAGCCAGCCCGAAGCCGCTATCGCCGTGTACAATGCCCTCGAAGAAAAAGTGGGCATCCACGAAGAAGTCGTCCGGCATAAACACACCCTTTACCTGGGCCTGGGCGACACCAAAATGGCCGCCGCCGAACTGGAAAGGCTGATCGAAAAATTTCCCGAAAACACTTCCTACTGGCATCTGCTTGGCATTTTTTACGAACAAGTAGGTGAAAAAGCCAAGGCTAAAGAAGTTTATCAAAAAATACTGACCATCAACCCCGACGATGCCCGGGCGCAAATTGCCCTGGCAGAAGAGTCGAAAGGCAATGACGATGTGCGCTTCCTGAATTCCCTCAAACCAGTTTTTGAAGACCCCAACACCGATATCGATACCAAGATCAAGGAGATATTCCCCTACGTCAACGAGTTGGCCTCTTCCGGCGATAAAAACCTGGGCAATACGCTGCTGGCCCTGACCTCGCTGCTCGAATCCATTCATCCGACCGAGGCAAAAGCCCACTCTGTATTAGCCGATGTACTCTACTACAC
>JBFIJS010000680.1:0-2844 GCA_041600595.1 Saprospiraceae bacterium
GGCGCTGTTTTCCCGGTGCAGTGCAAAAGCCGGGGAAAATGTCCTGATTTCCGGAGTTGGTGGCGGAACGGCCCTGACGGCCTGCCAGTTTGCCATTGCTGCCGGGGCCAATGTCTTTGTCACCTCCGGTTCGGAGGAAAAAATCAACCGGGCCGTTGAATTGGGGGCTAAAGGCGGGGCAAATTACAAAGACAAAGAAGGTATGAAAGCGCTTGGGAAATCGGTCGGTGGCTTTGATGTGGTCATCGACAGTGCAGGTGGCCCGGGATTCGAAATGTTGTTGCGGATGTGCCGGAAAGGGGCCCGGATCGGCGTCTATGGCGGCACCGCCGGTAGTTGGGAAAAAGTAAGCGTGCCCAATATTTTTTACAAGCAATTATCCATACATGGCAGCACCATGGGGTCGGACGAAGAGTTTAAGGATATGGTAGATTTCGTTAGCCGCCACCAAATCGTACCGGTAGTGGATTCGGTGTATAGTCTGGAGGATGGCCAAACCGCCATTGCAAAGATGGCGACGAGCCCGCAGTTTGGTAAGATTGTTTTGAAAATATGAGGTAAGGGTTGATGAAGGTTTATCAGGGTTGATGAGAGTTTATGAAGGTTTATGAAGGTTTATGAAGGTTGATGAAGGTTGATGAGAGTTGCTGTGGAAGCAATCCTCCAATTAGACATCGGTAAGGTCCTTTTTTGATTTTTAGGGTTCACACCTGCAGAGCGAATTCCCCGGCAAGGCTGCTGTGAAAAAACCAGGTGGCAGGGACAATACCCACTCGTACCGGGACACTTTTTTACGAACCACTAACCAGTGGTTACCGCGGCATGACGGGCATGGGACATATTTTTCAAAACCATATCTGCCGCTTTTTCGGCAATCATATAAACGGGGGCATTGGTGTTGCCAGCGACGATGGTGGGCATGATGGAGGCGTCGACGACCCGCAGGCCTTCCACTCCCCGCACCCGCAAATCCTGATCTACCACGGCCATTTCGTCGTTGCCCATTTTACAGGTACCTACGGGGTGATAAATGGTTTCCAGTCGGTTGAGCAGCACATCGAGCAAAGCTTCCTCTGAATTTTCTTTGGGAAAATACAATTCGTGAACGTGCCGGCTGAAACTGGCCTGCCCGATCAGCTCCATTGCTATTTTTCCGCCTTTCAACAGGACTTGCAAGTCGTCTTCTTCGGATAAAAAATTAGGCTGAATAACGGGGGCATCATGTGGATTGGCGGAACGAATGGAAACATATCCTCTGCTTTTTGGCAACAGCAGGGACGGCAACAATGTGAATCCATCTTCCCGCACATAGTCTTTTAAATTGTACATGTCGCGTTCGTACTCCCTGCCAATGTGCATGGGTGCAAAGTGAAACTGCAGGTTGACTCTTTCCTGATTTTCGGTATGCAAAAAGGCAAAAGCCTCCAAAGGACTGGCGGTAAACGGTCCCCGGGTCGACCAGATATACTGGCCCAGCCCTTTTATTTTTTCCCAGGGCTTCAGGTAATGATTGATCCCGGTATTATTGTTTAAATAGCCCGAAATCGGATAAAACAAATGGTCTTGCAGGTTTTTTCCAACGCCGGGTATTTCTTTCAGGCAGGCAATGCCGTGCTGTTTCAACTCATCTTTGTCGCCGATTCCGGATAGCATCAGGAGCTGTGGAGATTGGAACGTCCCGGCCGAAAGGAGTATTTCTTTTTTAGCTTTTACAGTTATGTCGGTATTTCCTTTTTGGTAAATGACTCCCACCGCCCGGTCGTTTTCCAGGATGATCTTTTGTACCCGGGCCCGGGTAATGGCGGTCAGGTTTTTCCTTTTCAAAGCTGGTTTCAGAAAAGCATCCACGGCACTGTGACGTCTGCCATTTTTAATGTTAAACTGAAAATGACCGATCCCTTTTTGCTCTTTTCCATTGTAATCCCGGTTTTTTGTCAGACCAATTTTTTGTCCGGCATCTACAAACGCATGACCGATAGGGGTGGTAAACATAGGATCGGCAACATGCAGTTCGCCGTGCTGACCGTGATAACCATTGTCCATGCGGTTGATTTGTTCATTATGCTCTGATTTTTTGAAATAAGGTAGCACCGCCTGAAATGACCAACCTTCGTTGCCGGCTTTGGCCCAGTCGTTATAGTCTTCCTTGTTGCCCCGGACATAAGCCATGGCGTTGGTGGAACTGCTGCCACCCAGGGCTTTTCCACGTGGCAGGTGAATGCGCCGGTTTAATACATTTTGCTGCGGCTCGGTTGCAAAAGCCCAATCGTGTTTGGTTTTGTGCAGCTCTGCATAAGCTCCGGGAATATGGATGAGCGGATTGTTGTCGGGCCCGCCCGCCTCTAATAATAAAACCGTTATGGAAGGGTCGGCGGATAAGCGATTGGCCAGGACACAGCCAGCCGACCCGGCGCCGATAATGATAAAGTCATACATGGAAAACAAGGGTTGAATGTGATTCCTAAAAGTAAAAATAATTATGGAATGCAGCGAAAAATATTTGGGCAGGGGTAAATCGATAGCTAATGGAAAGGACAGGGAAAGGTGGCAGAAGGCATGAAATATTCCTCCCGGCAGGAATCAAGTAGATATTATTGAAAAATCAACACTCGAAAAAAGCACAAAGCGTTGATCGGTAAATCGTTGCGAAATTGTAAACTGCCGACTTATTACTGCGGACTGCCTTAACTCCTGAAGAGTGTTAAAAACTCAGACTGCCCCGCTCGACCGTGGAGCCGGCCCCTGATTTTATCTGCCGCAAGTATCAATACCCGAGTAATTCTTCCATTTTTACCCTGACCTTTTCTGCCGAAGGCAGCATCGTCTCCTCCAGCGTACTGTTCA
>JBFIJS010000681.1:0-2835 GCA_041600595.1 Saprospiraceae bacterium
GCTCCGGCGAATTTCCCATCCCAGACATACTCCCCCACCCTGTCTGCGACAGATCTGATCAGACCCGCCTGAACCGCCAAACCCGCTACCGTGGACAGATAGCTTTTGGTAACGCTGAAAGTCATATCCACGCGTTTGGTGTCTCCCCATTGGGCTACGATGTATCCATTTTTTACAATCACGCCGGCCGGACCGCCTCGTTTTTTCACCGGTCCCAAAATTTCGTGAAAAGGTTCCCGCTCAAAACCTTGCAAAATAGCCTGGCGGAGGTCGTAGGCCCCGGCGTACTCGTGGGATTGTGCAAACGCAACTGCCCGTTGCAGTTTCTCCGCATCGACACCGACAGCCATCGGTTCTTCTGATTTCCAATTGTGTTTTTCCGGGAAATATGGCACCGGCTGTGACCATCCCATAAATGGCAACAAGAATAAAAATACAATTGCCATGACCGTTCTGAAACCAATATTTGATGAAAATTCCATGCAGAGACTTATTTTAAGTTTTAATTAAATTCCTAAAAAATTCAGTAATTTTTTGGAAAACATTGCTTTAAGTGAATTTATTTTAGTTAAGTTTGTCCGGTTTTAAATTAATTCTATTACTCGACAGATTTTTAGTTTAGAGAAAATTACGCTTTCCTGGGATTAAATCCTGATTACATAAGTATCATTTAAATCAGAACAAACCTACAGATAGGTTTTTTAGAATATTCCAATGAATATAAGTTTTCCAAACATTCCTGTAATTATTAATAATTCGTTCAATCAGGTCTGACACTTTAGCTACTTTAACAGAAGATATCCGGTTTATACTTTTTAAAATATTATTACATAGACTCTTCCATTTGACACATAACGGGTTGACCCGAACGATCGCCCAATATATTTAATTCTACACCTCTACCCATCAATTAAGCAATGACTACCGCCAACCGGATTTCCTGGTATGGAATATCTTCAGTTGCTTTTGCAGGCAGCAAATTACTTACTGTCAGGAAAGAATTAACTTTTAGAATAGTTTTTCTGTAGCCATTTCCGGTTGAATTAAAAACCCTACCACAATTAATAACAGACCTAAGCAAAAGGATATCAGGCTATGGTTATACTGAATACCGTACTGCAGGTAATATTGACTCATTTTCCATACCCAAAAGAGGGATTAATTTCTTTTTCCGGATTTCTAATCATACTAAATAACGCTCCAGCTTTTAGCTCAATAAAATTGGTTTTTCAGGATAGAATACCCCAAACCATTTTCCCTTGAGCCTTGATTCATTGACTATATAAAACAATAACTGAATCGAACCGAACCCCGTGCTTATTCACTTTTTTTCAATAAAATTATTTAACTAAAATTAACCATTATCATGAAGCGTTTTTTACTAACCTTTCCCCTTCTGCTTGGATTTGTCCTGATGAGCCAAAAAGCATCTGCCCAATGGGATCTTTTCGCCGACATTTTTAACCAGTTAGACTCCACAGAAAACAACCAATTCCTGAACGATTTTAATGACCTCAATGGCAATTGGAGCATTGATCAGTTCGACCTTAACCAAACGCTGGACGAGCTGTTCGGAAGCTTAAACGACCCTGCCCCGGGTGGTGCTCTGGACTCATCTTATATCTTTGGTTTTAACGATGCCATAGATCTGCTGAACGGAGGTCTTGGCTCCTCCGGATTGCCTTTCAACGATCAGGATACCATTCTCGGACAAGTCCTGAATATCCAGGATATCTTTGAAATGAACTTCGATTCGTTGCAAGGCATCTTTGGACAGTATCAGGACAGCCTCGGCTCTGACCCCAACTGGGATGTCACCATTCTGGACTACGACGAACTCACCGAAAGTAATTTTGATGTTTTGCAGGACACCTTCGACCAGGTCATCAACACCGACATTAATGATATGGAAGACATTGCCGGCATCATCGGCCAATTGTTCAACGAGTCCTTATACGCCGATCTTGAAATGGCTTTCGGCATGCAGGTTTCCGACCTGAAATATTACGAAGACCGCTATTCATCCAGCGCTAAAGTTTTTCGGGTAGGTTCTGTTCCCCGGTTTGACGGTACGGCTGTGAAATGCCACGATGGCACGTTGCGTGTTCCCATTGAGCCAAGATGGCACGTTGAGGCCAGCTGGCTGACCGGCAGGGTGCCTTCTTCTATCGCACAGCCCCGCGGGGCGGAAGGTGGCAATATCCAAAACCGGGACACGGATAACAGTGCCTTTACCCCGATTCTTTTCCGGGGAGATTTTGCCATGATGGCAACACCTACGCTGGGTCGTCTCGGCTCTACCTCTTTCCGTTTGATCACCAGTCTGGGACTGGAGTTTGGCACCTATGCGCCAGCGCACCAAAACTACAACCAATACACCCGCGACAACAAAGGATACGCCACGGGGTACGGCCCGCAGGTCGGAAGTGGTTTTGCTGCGACCACCGGTCCGCTGACTTTATATACGATTGGTACCATTTCGCAGGGACGCCTTTTTCGTTGCGCCATGAACTACAATTACAACAGCACCCATCTGGAGGCGGGTATTCGCTACGGAAATATCATCAATGTGCGGTACTCGACGGGCAGGGTTACCTGGCAGGATAATGACAACCGGCGGGCCAACATCAACCATCAATTCACGATTGGAATTATTTTAAATTCACTTCATAATTAATACCGTGCAACAAAAGTTTCTTAAAAAAATAAACCGGGAATGTGGGCCGAAAAAAACAATCGGGCAATTAAGTTTCTGACTGCTCGGCCCAACGGGATTTTAGGAGGCGGGGTCGGTTCAGGTAACCGGCCCCGCCTTTTTTGTACCATCCATTTGCC
>JBFIJS010000682.1:0-2834 GCA_041600595.1 Saprospiraceae bacterium
CTTTCCCGACTATGAACTTCAATACACCGCCGGCACAGGCTTAAAATTCCTGTCAGAAAATTTTGGGCACAAGTTTCATGTTGCCCAAAATTTTCTTCTTTTCTCCTCTTTTTTGTGACACTTTCATTCCGTTACCCGTTATAGCCCCCGGTAGCTTTTCGCAGTTTTATCAATGCCATGACAAACGTGTCCGGTCATCCAATTTAATAAAAGGACCGGTCAGGTTGTCAATCATGGATACGGATGACTGTTTTTAGCAAAAGATCTCCGCTTTAACAATGTTGGAAAAATTGTTCCTGCCGTGCAACCATTTCCAATGGTAACGTTGTCTTATGGTGGAAAATGCATATCGCCAACATTCAAAAAATACAGACCACCGAAAAACCACCCAGCAGCAGCAATAACCAAATAACAACAATCACTCTCATGATTTTGCAACTTTTCAAACCAGTCTTCCTTCTGTCACTTTGTTTTTCTGTTATGCTCGCAGGCTCCTGCGATACTGTCAGCAACAAGAATAAAGAGCAAGCCAAAGAACTTATTGTACCTGTCAAAAAAGGAGAATTCAAAATCTTTGTAACTGCCACCGGTGAGTTAAAAGCAAAAAACTCCGAGGAAATCAAAGGCCCGTCCGGGATGCGGGGCGCTCAAATCTACAACGCTACCATTTCCGACCTCGTGCCGGAAGGCACAGTCGTAGAAGCAGGTGATTATGTCGGCAGACTGGACCCCACCGAATTGGAAACAAAACTAAAGGAGGCTCAGGCCGAAATAGATAAAATACAGACCCAATTGGAGCAGGCCAAGATTGACACAGCCATCGAATTGAGAGGAATCCGGGATGATTTGATCAATTTAAAATTTTCCATGGAAGAAAAGAAACTGCATGTCGAACAGAGTCGGTACGAACCCCAAATGGTCATTCAGCAGGCGGAAATTGATCTGCAAAAATCTGAGCGGGATCTAAAACAACTCGGACAGAAGTACGAACTGACCATCACCAAGTCAAAAGCCCAGATTTCGGAGATTATGGCTTCCCTGCGTCAGGAGGAGATTAAAAGAGAACGATTGCAAAACTTAAAAAACGACTTTACCATCACGGCCCCAAAAGATGGCATGGTCATCTACGCCCGAAGCTGGAACGGCAAAATCGGCCCCGGTTCTCAGATCAGTACCTGGGATCCGGTAGTCGCTGAGCTGCCTGACCTGAGTATCATGACCAGTAAAACCTATGTCAACGAAGTCGATATCAGCAAAGTACAAAAGGGACAAGATGTAAACGTCACCGTTGATGCGTTCCCTGGCCGGGAATACAGCGGTACGGTCATTCAGGTGGCCAATGTCGGAGAACAACTTAGAGGATATGATTCCAAGGTTTTTGAAGTAACAGTGCAAATCAATGAGGTCGATTCTATCCTTCGCCCGGCCATGACCACCAGCAATGAAATCCTTACCTACACCTTCCCCAATGTCACCTATTTCCCGCTGGAAGCCCTGCAAAATGATACCATCGCCTTTGTTTATAAAAAAGAAGGGACCTCGGTCGTCAAACAGGAGGTAATCACCAGCGAGATCAACGACTCGGAAGTCATCGTTGAGCATGGGTTGGTAGAAGGTGACCAGATACTGCTCTCCGTTCCGGAAAACGAGGATAAACTCAGGCTCGTTCCACTTGACCCCCAAATCAAAGCGGAGATCAAAGCACGGATTAAAGCGGAAAAGAAAAAACGGATGGATGAAGCTCTGGAAAAAATGAAACAGGTTAAAGACGACTACCAACCCAAAAGCAGTGGCGGCGGCAACATGATCATTTTCGGATAAACCTTCTCCATCTACCATGAAAAGAGTTCTATTTAATTTCCTCCTCGCCATCGATGGTGTAACAGCAAATACCCTGAGGGCCATCCTGACTGCACTGGGTATTGTATTCGGTGTTGCGGCAGTTATTGCCATGTTGGCGATCGGCAATGGTGCCAAACAATCCATCCTCGACCAAATGAAACTCATTGGCACCAACAACATTGTGGTTAAAGCGGTGGTCTTAAAAGAAGGTGAAGGAGAAGAGGATACCGCCAACACTAACCAGCAAAACAATAATTCCGGAGACAAAAGCAAACAGCCCTGGTCTCCGGGACTGACGTTAAATGACATTCAATCTGTCCAGCGGGTGCTGCCCAATATCGAAGAGATCAGCCCGGAGATCGTACTCCCCACAAACCTGGTCCAATCGGGAAAGACCCAGCGTGCCCGGGTGGTGGGAGTCAACAACAGCTTTTTTGAACTGAACAACCTGAGATTGGACAGTGGCAAATTATTTCATTTCAAACAGGAGCAAGGTGGGATGCCGGTCTGCATTATCGGTCACAATGTGCGAAAGCGTTTCTTCCCGGAAATTGACCCGATCGGGCAACACCTGAAATGCGGAACCGCCTGGATGACAGTGATCGGCGTTTTGGAAAAACGTGCTGCCTCCAAAGAAAGCCTGGAGAGCCTGGGAATAAGAGATTACAACTCAGACGTTTATATCCCTGTAAAAACAGCATTACTTCGCCTCTCCGACCGGGCCCGTGTCACCAATTCGGACATCAAAAGAAACCAATGGGACGACCGGGAAGTGGAAGAAAATTACCACCAGCTGGACAAGTTTGTGGTGCGGGTAAAAGATTCCGAACAGCTGAAAGTGACCGCCGAGGTAATTGGTAAAATTTTAAAACGACGTCATAAAAACCTGGTAGATTTTGAAGTGGAGGTGCCGGAACTCCAGCTGGCCGCCCAACAAAAAACCCAGGAAATCTTCAACATGGTACTGGCTGTCATCGCAGGCATTTCCCTGC
>JBFIJS010000683.1:0-2834 GCA_041600595.1 Saprospiraceae bacterium
CGTACCCAACAGGATGTAGATATCAGCCACGTGCTGGTAAAACTGGCGCCGAATGCCCCGCCGACCGACACATTGAAGGCGCTGGAAAAAGCAATGGAAGCAAAAAAAATGCTGCAAGCTGGAAAAGCTTTCGATGCGGTGGCAAAAATGTACTCCGAGGACGATTCCGTTTCCAAGAACGGCGGACACGTTGGTTGGGTGACGGCTCTTTTTCCCAACGGATTTTATGCCCTCGAAACCGCTGCCTACACGGCAGAAACCGGTTCCATTGTCGGTCCTATCCGTACCAGTGCCGGCTATCACGTGGTAAAAATAAATGATCGCCGACCTGCCAGAGGTGAAGTGGAAGTCGCCCACATCCTCGTCAGAAATGATAAACAACCCGACACCATCAAAGCACGCCAAAAAATTGACAAGGCTTACCAGGCCTTGACCGACGGTGCAGATTACGATGACGTGGCGAAAGAATATTCCGATGATAATATTACGGCCAACAAGGGAGGTTACCTTGGTTTTTTTGGCATCAACCGCTACGAAAAACCATTCGAAGATGCCGCATTCGGTTTGGCAAACGACGGCGATTTCTCCAAGCCAATACAGACTTCCATTGGCTGGCACATTATCAAACGGATCAGCCGGAAACAAGGACAACCACTGCAGATGGTCAAGTCTGCCCTGCAAAATCAGGTCAAGACCGACCCTCGTTTTGAATTAGCTAAAGAGGCCATGGTTCAACGTATCAAAAAAGAGGGAAACTTCCAGGAAGAGCGTACAACCCTCAATGAATTCATTAGCTCCTTACAGGCGGACACGTCCAATACATTTTTGACTTATAAATGGAAGGCCTCCGCCGATCCATCTGACAAAAAGCTTTTTTCTTTTGGTAAAAATGAGTTGGTGGTCACACTGGGCGATTTTGAACGGCATCTGCAGGGAGCTTCCCGCCCCCGCCAGCAAATGGCCCGACAGGGGGTCAAAGCCGTAGTCAATCATCTTTATGAGGAATTCATCAATGAAAACGCCTTGAAATACGAGGAAAAACAACTGGAGACAAAATATCCCGAATTTAAATCCCTGATGAGGGAATACGAAGAAGGCGTGTTGTTGTTTGAAGTTACTAAAATGGAAGTTTGGGACAAAGCTTCGCAAGACACGGCCGGCTTGCAGAATTTTTACGAAAACAACAAGGAAAAATACAAATGGGATACCCGAGCCGTGGTCAGTGAATTTTCTCTGGTGGAAAGTTCTAAAGAAAAAATAAACATCATCCGGGATTTCTGCAAAACACACGAGCCGGAAGATGTTCTCAAAAGCTTCAACGGTGATGGCCCTGCGCAGATACTGTCCTTCAAATCCAAGACTTACGAGAAAGGTAGAAATGGAATGCTGGACAAAATGGAATGGAAAGCCGGTGAAATTTCCCCGATCGAAATCAACAAGCGAAACAAGTCGTACGAGTTCTTTAAAATTGAAGAAATTTTACCACCAAGCCCGAAAAATCTGAAAGATGCCCGCGGGTACGTCGTCGCTGACTACCAGGATTACCTGGAAAAAGAGTGGTTGCGAAAGCTGAACAATGACTACAAAGTGGAAGTGAATCAAAAGATTTTTAACAAAATGATAAAATAAGTCATTCCCCGATTAGCCGGGGGCCATCCACTTTTTTCATCAGCGGACAAAACGCCAGACGACGATGCCCCATTCAGGTACCGGCTGGCGTTTTGCCTTTCTGACTAAGCAATAATATCCATTTTGACAAAGTCCTTTTACATAATATTCTTGTTTTCAACGACCTGTCTGTTGTACTCCGGCTGCCTCCATTCCGAAAAAAGAGAGGAAGGAGACAGAATCCTGGCCCGGGTTTACAACAAATCTTTATATCTATCCGATATGGATGGCATGCTACCAACCGGGATTTCCGAGGAGGATAGTTCGTTGATCATTGACAAATTCGTGGGCAATTGGGTCCGTGAAGCGGCGATGTTGCACGAAGCAGAGAGAAACATCCCTAAAGAACTGGACATCAACCAGTTGGTAGAAAATTACCGGGCCTCGCTTATCAAACACAATTATGAAAACATTCTGGTGAATAAGCTCCTGGATTCGATTGTCAACAAAGAGGAACTGTCTACCTTTTATGAAATCAACAAGGAACAGTTTCAATTGGAATCGCCGATTATTCAGTGCCGGTTTGTCAAAGCCCTCTTAAATTCGCCCCAAATTGAGCAGGTTCGAAAATGGTGGGACGATCCGGAATCTAACCAGGAAGCGCTGAAAAACTGGTGCGCAATCAATGCCACCATTCACCACCTCAGGGATAGCGTTTGGTACAAGGTGGTAGACATCGGAGCTTACATGCCCCAGGGTGTTTTGACCGTCGACAATGTAAAAAACAAGAAAAAATTTACTTACGAAGACAATGAGTTTCTATACCTGTTCGAACTCACAAACATCGTTGCCAAGAATGAAATTGCTCCTTTGTCTTATGTTGAAGGTCAGGCAAAGAAGGTAATCCTGCACAAAAGGAAAACCCAGCTTTTGAACGAAATGAAAGACAAACTTTACGACGAAGCCTTGAGAAAAAACGGGGTTTCCATTTTTCAACAATAATTACCTCCAGTATAATGATCAAAAAAATAATTCCGGCCCTCTTTGTCCTCTTTTTCATCAACCCTCTTTTCTCACAACGGGAAATCATTGAAAAGGTCGTAGCCCAGGTAGGCGGAGAAATCGTTCTCCTTTCCGAAGTGGAAGAACAATTTTCCATGCTTAGTGAACGTCGGGGAAATTTACCTGCCGGTGCCCGTTGTGCCATTCTCGATAATTTGCTGACC
>JBFIJS010000684.1:0-2828 GCA_041600595.1 Saprospiraceae bacterium
GTCGGCGGCAGCGGCCCGGTAAAATTTATCAAATACGTATTTTTGTTCAGTCGCAGCAATGCCCGGCCCATTATCTTTTATTGTGAAAATAAAAAAATGATTTTTATTCATAGAAGTTATTTCGATCACCGGAATGGCATCATTATATTTCAAGGCATTATCCAATAAATTAAAAATTACATTTCGAAGATGGGATACATCTGCCTGCAAATAAAAATGCCGGGCATTTAATTGCAGATTTACAGCGCCGTTTTTTTCTTTTAATGTTGGCAAAAAATCATTGACGACGGATTTAATTAAATCATGCATATCCGTTTCCTCCTTTTGCAGCTGGCGTTTCGGATTTTCCAGACTGGCAAGTTCGAGAACCTTTTCGATGTGCATTTTCAGTTTATTATTTTCTTTTTCTACCAGCTTTAAATAGTCGGCTATTTTTTCATAATGTCCGTTTTTCAGGCACTCTGCGGCCATTTTATTTGCCAATGAAATAGAAAAAGCAGGCGTTTTTAATTCATGCGTGAGATTATCAATAAAGTCATTTTTTATCGCATTTAATTTTTGTTCTTTTTGCAAAATATGAATTAATAAATACAGGCAAACCAATATAGCAAAAAGGCAGATAACCGAAGGTATCAATAAATAATCCAATTGGATTAATAAATACCCGAACAGATTTTCCACATCGATATGCAGGTTTTTTTCCCGGAACAACCGGCTCGAATAATATTCGCCGAGTGGCACGACATATTCGTGAAAATCAAAATTCTGTAACCGAAAATTATCCGATGTCAGGTCCCTTTCTTCGGTGGTGTACCGTGAAGTAATGGCGAAAGAAAAAACCGCAGTAATCCCTTCCCGGGCCAGTTCTTTTTGCAAAAAAAGCTGCAGGGAATCAGCCAGTGCCCGATGGTCTGGTTTGGGTTCCTCACTGATTTTCATAAACCGGACCAGTGCCTCGCTCAACGTACCGGGTTGGTTGAGGCCTGCCCGGATCGAGCGCTGCGCCACCAAAACCTGCTGATCGAACTTCTGTTTTTCCAGTTTCGCCCCGATCACCAACAGGCGAAACTGAACAAAGGTCAGTCCGGCGAGCGAGAGGAGTACGATAATGGCGAGGAGGTTGCGTTTCATTTTTAATTTTGGCCGATGGTTGATATACCATCAATGAATGCACGTTATTTTTTTAGATTTCCAAAAGTGCATATTTTTCCTGATCATTGGGACGCTCCCAAACCAAACAAAGATCAATCATAAAAATTGCCCGAGAGGGCAAACGACCAATCATCATGCATTACTTGTTAGTCTTTCTTGGCGGCGGGCTTGGTAGCCTCTGCCGTTTTGGGATTGCCCAATGGATGGCTCCCTGTAAATTTCAGTTTCCCTGGGCAACCATCCTCGCCAATATGCTGGCCTGCCTGGTGCTGGGTGTTTTGGTCGGCCTCAACCTGAAAAATAAAGTAAGCGTGCCCATGGGCTTTTTTTTAATGGTCGGCTTTTGCGGTGGTTTCAGTACTTTTTCCACTTTTACCAATGAAACACTGCAACTCCTGCTGACTGCCGAATGGGCGAAAGCACTGGCCAATATTTTTGTCAGTTTAGCAGTGTGTTTGATATCGCTTTTTGCCGGCGTCAGGTTGGCGGGAAGCCTGGGTGGCTGAAAGCAGCGACTAAATTCAGAGTCTGGGGAAATGACCGAACGGAAAAAACAACAACCATTGTGTCCCCTTCTCACTATGACAGAATCGGTGAAATATGCAGACGATATATTTTTCAACTAACAACGAATAATTTGAAACAGATACAAGTCAAACAATACGGCGGCCCCGAGGTCTTGCAAATAGCGGACGTGGAAAAACCACAACTTGACCATTGGGAAGTGCTCGTCCGGGTTCAATATGCGAGTGCCAACCCCAAAGATGTGCTGCTGCGCAACGGGAAGCTGAAAGCCTACCTGAGTATAGCATTCCCACTCACACTTGGGCAGGATTGTTCGGGTATTGTAGAGGATGTTGGGAAGAAGGTCAAAGAATTTAAAAAAGGCGACCGTGTTTTTGGTATGACCAACCGGCACAACAACGGCACCTTTTCCGAGTTGGTCAAATTTACCCCCAATGAAATCTGCCTGATGCCCGGGAACCTCTCGTTTGCCGAAGCGGCCTCCGTCCCGTTAACTGCCCAGACTGCCCTGCAGGCACTGAAAGACATTGCCCGGTTGCAGCCCGGGCAGCGGGTCTGTATCAATGGTGCGTCCGGTGGGGTGGGTATTTTCGCCGTGCAGATAGCTAAAATCATAGGGGCCAATGTAACCGCTGTTTCCAGCGAGGCCAACAAAGACCTGTGCCTTCGTCTTGGCGCTGACCGGCACATTGATTACCAGGGTTTTTCCTTTGCCCAATGGCAGGAAAACTTTGATGTTTTTTTCGACGTCTTCGGCAATCAAAGCTGGCGGAAAACCCGGCACCTGCTGGCCGGTAAAGGCTGGTATATTACCACGGTGCCCAATGCGAGAAACATCGGTGACACTTTGCTCTCTTACGTCCGGCTGCGGAAGTCCCGTCTGGTCGTCGTGGAATCCCACGCGGAGGATTTGGCCCAAATCAAAGAGTGGCTGGAGAATGGCCGGTTACAGACGATCATCGAGGCAACTTACCCGATGGAAAGGTTGGCAGAGGCACACCGCCGGCTGGAAACAAAAAGAACCGTGGGAAAAATCGTTATCAACGTGGCTGGCAATGCAAAAGTGTAAGGTTGGTTGGGTGTATTTCAAAACTTCGCTTTCCCTTCACTCGGCCCCTTAATCCCCGATAGGGGAAAGCTCACCACTCCGA
>JBFIJS010000685.1:0-2823 GCA_041600595.1 Saprospiraceae bacterium
GCTGCTTATCCGGCGCTAACCCCCAACACTTTTAGTTAAATGAAAGAGAGCGTCTGAAAACACCGGTTTCTCACGTTATTTTACAACCACCCGTTCGAGCTGTACCCGTCCATCCGGACCGGTAAATTTTAGTAAAAACATCCCCCTGCCTGCCAACTGCAATGTGTAAAGTCCGGCTTCATGGCTGCTGGTCCGGAGCAGTTGCCCGCCGATGGTAAAGACGCTCAGTTGGTGTCTGCGGGTAGATTGAACAGTTATTTTTCCATCAGTTGTCGGGGTAGGGAAAACCGTTGCGAAGGGCTCTCTGACTATCGTTTCCTGATTGTTGGAAATCGCTTCTGCGTTAACGGAGGCCGTTTCCAGCAACACTGGCGAGCGGTCCGTTGCGTCGAACATTTCCCGGAAAGCATCAATCTCCGGTGTACTGTGGTCAAACATTTCCTTCATCCACTTGGGAGGTGTCGGCTGATAATAGACTTTGGCCGTGGCCTGCAAAAACTCGTAGTAACCGTTGAGTGGAATGTGGTAATAGACCAGATCGGTACCCGATCCTTCCACGCCGTTTTTTCTGTTGAAATCCTGATCCTGCAGGGCACGTCCGGCAATCCGGGTCGTATCGTAAACCACGTCGGTCTGGCTGAAGCCCAACGGCGGCAAACGATTGTCCTTCAACGGGTAATCCGCTCTCACCAGCACGGTCGTGACGTCGCCGTTCACATCGCCGAGCACCAATTCATAGATCTGGACTTGCTCTTCCCGGTTGATGGCCTGGTAATGGGGCTCGTAGGTTGGGTCGTGGCCCACAACTTCAAAAGTCTCATCCGTTTTTCCGGAAATAAACAAGGTGTCTCCCAACTCGTTGGTGACCAAAAATTCGATAAAAGCACGCCTTGCCGGATAGCCCGAGGGAAATTTATGCCCGGCCAGGTTGGTGAGGCTGACGGCAAACCGGGCGGTGTCAGGCGTGCGGTCGATCAGGTCAAGGTCCAGTTGGAGGGTGCGTTTTTGGAGCAGGTCCATGGTTTTGGCAATGACTTCATCGAATTGAGCGGACGAGGCTTTCAGGTCCAGCTGGTCGATGTTGTTTTGCAGCAACTTCAACATGGTCACATTTCCGCCCACCAGTTCGTGCAGGTAAAAAGGCATCCGGGGTTCTGTCTGGGCACCCGTAACGATGCGCACCGGCCACTTATTCAAACTGGGCATATGGCACCCCTGACAGGTGACAGAATCTTTATAATCTGAGTTGAGCCATTCGTGATAGGTGGCCTGCTCGACGAATTTATTGCCGGTTAAATTACCCTCATAATCAATCGTTTCGGTGATCAGCGTATGACAACCCGCACAGATGCCGGCGTCGGCCGTGTGCGGACTGTAAACGGGCCTGTAGCCGGTTTCGGTGAGCATCGGAGATACCAATGGGTTTTCATAAGGACCATAAGCTACTTTAAAGGTATCGTACTTGACTTCTCCGGAGAATAGCAGGCCAAGGCTGTCGGGGCTTATTTGGTGACAGGCCAGGCACGATACACCATCCTGTCCCATGACGTCGGTGCTGAGGTCTTCCATAGAATAATGCGTCAGCCCGATGTGCTTGGCGTTGAAATGGCCCAGCGGGGCGTGGCAGGAAGTACATTTATCCTCTATGACTTCCCGGTGCTGTTCGTAGAGCAACACTTCATGACTGACTTTGGCCCGCCAAAACGGGTCTTTGGCCGAATTGCCCATCATGGTGGCCCGCCAGTCGTCAACCACATTGATGTCTTCCCCCATGATGCCCACACTGGAAATTCCCAGGGTATCATATCCGTGACATTTACTGCAGGCCCCGCTGGCTGCAAACAGCTCGTTGTACTCGTCGGGCAGGAGGGTGTCGAAAACCATGCTGCTAAAAACGGCCCGTTCGGCAGGAGTATGGAAATACCGGATCGCCCCCGGATCGTCGTACGCCACTTCGGAGAATAAAAAGGGGAGACTGAAAATGGGCAGACAAACAAGTAGTTTACGGTAGTCCTTCATTCGAAAGGTATTAGTTAGGTTGACGTTGAATAGGAGCGAGGTCGTCCTGAGCAATGATTTTAGCTGGGTAAGTGAGGCACAAATGTATTCTATTTTAAAAATTTAAATTGTGCTCCAGGTGGTGGAAATGACAGTTGGTTTCCAAAGGCCGTTATTTTTTTTGATAAATACGGAGCAGCAGAAAACCCCGTGCAAGATTGTCGCACGGGGTATTCTGCTGCTGCATTCCGAAAAGTAAAGAATGCAGGACAGCGTTCGTAATTGCAAGATGCCTTTACTGGTTTAAATCCCAGTTGTATTCCAGGTATTCGACTTTGGCACCGGCATTGATTTTTGTTGTGGAATATTTATTCAGAAAACTGATCAGGTTGTCAAAATCGGCTGCGTACCATTCAAATATTTTACTGACCTGGATTTTATCGGGGGTAATTTTATTAAAGCTGTTGTTATTGATAAATGCCCTGGCCTGTCGTTCAAAATTGCTTTCCAGGTTGTCGGCCGTCCAGGCCTGGTTGAGGAGGGGAGGGCAGGATTTGGCGGCACAGTTGACGGCAAAGTGAATGCGTGGATCCTGATAAGTTGGCCGCAGGATGTCGTTTTCGATATTGTTGAGCGAATAGGTTTTACCACCAATCTTGATCCATTTTTTATCCCACGGTTTTCCACCTTCCAATTTGGTAATGCTGGTCACGGGGTAATTGTCGATGATCAGTTTGACGGTAAATGCATTGTAAGCATTTATCCAGTAGGCCATGGTTTGCTTTCTCGACCAACTGCTTTCCGGCGGATTGTTCTGCAACTCCC
>JBFIJS010000686.1:0-2815 GCA_041600595.1 Saprospiraceae bacterium
GCACGTCTGCTGTTCTGCACAAAGCGAAAAACGACCCATCGCAAAAAACGCTGTACATCGGCGCTACCGGCTGGGGAATGAAAGAGTGGGTTGGCACGGTTTATCCAAAAACTGCCAAACCCAAGGACTACCTGACTTATTACGCCCGACAATTCAATACCATCGAGCTCAACTCGACGCATTACGGAATCCCAAGTGAACAGACCATACAAAAGTGGTACGAGCAAACGCCGTCTGATTTCCGGTTTTGTCCAAAAGTCCTGCAACGCATCAGCCACAGCCGGGATCTGTCGCCCGCCGGTCCGATCAATCTGACCCGGCAATTTTGCGAAGCTGTCAGTGGATTTGGAGAAAAACTGGGGCCCTGCTTTATCCAGTTGCCGCCTTATTTTGGAGCAGACCGGCTGCCCACCCTGAAGTCTTTTCTGGACAATTGGAGCCAGTTCGGCATTCCGCTGTCGGTGGAGGTACGGCACGAAAGCTGGTTTGCGGAGCCGGAAAACCTGGAGCAACTGGCAGCCCTGCTGGAACAGTATGGAGTCGCCACCGTCATTACCGATGTGGCTGGCCGGCGAGATGTTTGTCATGCCCGCCTGACCTCGGGTGTAGCAGTGATCCGGTTTGTGGGCAATGGCCTTCACCCTACTGATTTCAGCCGGATCGATGCCTGGGCCGGCAGGCTGAAGAGGTGGTTCCAAGCAGGCTTACAAAAAGCCTATTTTTTTACGCACGAGCCCGACAACATCCTGTCGCCGGAACTGGCGGATTATTTAGCCAAAAAAATAAAAGGAACCGGCAACATCCAGACCCGGGGACCAGAAATTATCGCTGATCCCGACGAAGGTCTGCAAATGTCTTTATTTTAGCGGCGACCGAAATCGGGTGCCCGCACCCAACCACACAATGATCGATCTGACTTCTGACCTCACATTTATAAATACATGTCGAAAACACAGGAAAACACCAGGGAGAAAACAAATCAGAACCAGGCCATTCCGCTCATCCCCAGGGACATCAGCTGGTTATCATTCAATTACCGGGTTCTGCAAGAGGCGAAAGACCCCTCGGTCCCCTTGCTGGAGCGGCTGAAGTTTTTGGCTATTTACTCCAATAATCTGGATGAGTTTTTCCGGGTTCGGGTGGCCAGTCACCGGAACCTGATCCGGGTCGGAAAGAAGACCCGGCAGGAGTTTGATTTCGACCCAAAAGCCATTTTGAAGCAATTGACAAAAATTGTCAACAAGCAGCAGGAGGAGTTCAGTGATATTTTTGAAAAACAGATCGTCCCCGAGTTGGCGGAGCACCGTACCATCCTGAAAAGACGGCTGGATCTGGGTAAAAAGCAACGGGCGTTTGTGGAGCAATATTTCGACGACCACATGTGGCCCTATGTCCAGCCGGTGCTTTTGGTCAAAGGCAAAATACGCCCGTTCCTGAACAATGCCTCCCTTTACCTGATGGTACACCTGAATGACAAGGAAAAGAAGAAACCCTACTACGCTATCGTCAAAGTACCTACCGACCACCTCCCGCGTTTTATTCGCCTGCCCTCCCTCAATGGCCGGCGGGAAATCATCATGCTCGACGATGTGGTACGGCACTCCCTTTCCAGGATGTTTCCGGGCTACGACATATTGGATACCTATTCGATCAAACTGACCAGGGATGCCGAGCTGTACATCGACGATGAGTTTTCCGGTAATTTGATTTCTAAAATAAAAACCAGCCTCAACAAGCGGAAAGTGGGGCCTCCTTCGCGGTTTATATACGACCGGGAAATGCCCAAAGAACTGCTCGAATTAATGATCGAGGCATTCGACCTCCGCAAGGAAGTGTTGTTGATCGAAGGACGCTATCACAACAATTTCGACTTTTTCAAATTTCCGGACAAAGGTCTGGACCATCTGAAGAATAAGCCCCTGCCTCCGCTCAAATATTCGGCGCTCGAAGATGCCCCCGATTTTTTTGCCGCCATCCGGCAAAAAGACCACCTGGTGGCACCACCCTACCATTCCTACGAATCGGTCATCCAGTTTTTTGAAAAGGCAGCCAAAGACCCGGCGGTCACCCACATCAAAATCACCCAGTACCGGGTAGCCCGAAAATCACGGATCATGAATGCCCTCGTCGAGGCCGTCAAGGCAGGCAAGCAGGTTTTCGTGTTTATCGAAGTAAAAGCGAGGTTCGATGAAGAGGCCAACCTCGAGTGGGGGGAACGCCTGGAAAAAGCAGGCGTACACGTACAATACAGTATGCCCGGCCTGAAAGTGCACTCCAAAATGGCCCTGATCCGACGGGTCGAAGAAGAGGGGGTACGTTTCTACAGCTATCTCAGCACCGGCAACTTTCATGAGGACACCGCCAAAATCTACGGGGATCTGGGGCTATTCACAGTCGATGAAAGGCTGACCACCGAAGTCGCCCGGCTCTTTACTTTCCTCGAAACCAATAAACCACCCACGCAGTCCTTCGAAAATGTTTTTGTCGGTCAATTTAACCAGCGGCAGGAACTGGAGAGACTGATCGACCGGGAAATCAGGCAGGCCGAAAAGGGAAAACCTTCCGGTCTTACCCTCAAAATGAACGGCATCCAGGATGAACGGATGATCCAGAAACTTTACCAGGCCAGCCGGGCCGGTGTTCCTGTCAAATTGATTGTCAGGGGTATTTGCTCCATCGTACCCGGTGTGAAAGGACACAGCGAAACCATAAAGGCGATCAGTATTGTCGACCGGTATCTGGAACATGCCCGGGTCTTCATTTTCCACAATAAAGGTCAGGAGCTCGTCTATCTTTCCTCAGCCGACTGGATGAC
>JBFIJS010000687.1:0-2811 GCA_041600595.1 Saprospiraceae bacterium
CCGCACGACGCCGACGGTCCTCGCGCTCATCGCGCTCGCGATCGCGCTGGGCATCCTGGCGGTTCGCCAAACGCGGCGCTAGGCCGCGTTACCCGAACGTGAACGTGAACAGCTGGAAGCCTGCGTCCATGAAAAAGGCTCTTTCTTTATAAAATATCAAAGACATCGCCAGCATAGCCAGCCAAATGACGTACCCCAACTTTTTGTAGACAGGAGACAAAGGGAAAAGGTTGACGGCGACTTGCCTGACAGATTGTGAAGGCAGGGAAAGGTCTTCCCGGCCTCCTGCTGCTGGCAGCCCGCTGGTGTTAACTAATGGCGTAGGATGTCAGGCGGCATTTAACCTTAAGTATTTGGCGAATGTCGTGCAGGTCTACTTCATAAGGCTTGTAAACGGCACTGTTGTCAGAGATCAGGCGCAGTTGCTCCGGGTTGTTGTTGTCAGCCCTGATCTGCTGAATGCGCTTGACGACGACGACGTCGGTTACAACGACGTATACGTTGTTGTCCCGCAGGGGATCGCCGCGTTCGAGTGGTTCACAGACGACCATATCCCCATTTGTGATGGTTGGGTACATGCTGTCTCCATTGATCTCAAAAGCAAGTAAGTTGCCTTCCAGACTGGGAATAGAAAACTTTGGCAGCTCAGCTAAATAGCTTTCGTCGTGATGCTCCAGTGCGTAGCCGGCCATTGCCCGGTTGGGAACGAGGGTAATGTTAAAACGTCCGCCAAAAAAGCGCTCGTCTTTGGAAAGCGTTGGGAGGCTGCTGGCGTCGGGATTGAAAATGGCGTCGGAGAAGCCAAACATGTAGTTGGCATCGATACCGTAAATTTCAAACATTTTGTGCAGTTGGTCGACGGTGATGTTCCGGTCTCCTTTCAGAATGCTGTTGATAACGTGGTTATAAGTGCCCAATTGCTTGGCAATATCTGATTTGCCTTTGATCAGGTGTTTTTCTTCCAGCGCTGAAAATGCTTCTCTAAACCGTTGATTGACAATGTTATCCGAAAAATTACCCATTTTAAAATAAAAAAGTTTTAAAAATGCTTGTTTTTAAAAACATTTTGTTTTTAAATTTGCATCGTTATGTTAAACTTGCAACAAGAGCTTGCAAACGAGAGTCCGAAGATACAAATAGTTTTCTAAACCGTGAAAATCATGACATCAAATCAACAGAAAAGTTTCTCCTTTGACCACGACTATGGACAGCGCCAACGTGGTTGTTATTCCAAGACCGGCAACATGATGCACGCTGAAGAAAAGGCATCGATCCCCGGCGTAGCTATTATCTGGGTATTGCGAAAAGCTGCCCTGATCATTGATAAACTCATCGTGCTGGCTAAGTATCAATTTTACAAACATACGGCGGTGGCGCCGAGTACGGTACAGTTACCGTGGGCAAAGTTGATGGTTGTCGGGCTGCTGGCGTTCATGGCTTTCAAGAAAGATTTGTCATTTTCGGTCGGTATGGGAGAAGTGGCCCAGAAAGCAAGGTATAGCGGTGCAGCGATTGCCGAGGAGGTTTCTCTAAAAGAGAAAAAGGAAGAAACGAGCATTTTTTCACTTTTTGCCGAAAAGAAGAAAGATGTTTTTGCGGATGCCCCCGGCGATGATGCCAAAGACCGGAAAATCAAATCTTATATCCGGCGCTTTAAAGATGTAGCCATTGCCGAAAAGGAGAAATTCGGTATCCCGGCAAGCATTAAAATGGCGCAGGCCATTGTCGAAAGTAATGCCGGGCAAAGTGCTCTCTCAACCAAAAACAACAATCACTTTGGCATCAAGTGTTTTTCCAAGACCTGCAAAAAAGGGCACTGTGCCAACTTCGGCGACGATAGTCACAAAGATTTTTTCCGCAAATACGACTCGGCCTGGGAAAGCTGGCGGGCACACAGCGAAATGATTGCGGGCGGTCGCTATAAATCATTGTTGAAACATGGAGACGATTACCGCAAATGGGCTCATGGGCTCAAGGCAAAAGGTTATGCCACTGCTAAACACTACGAACAGACTTTGGTGAGTATGATTGAAAAATACCACCTGTACACACTAGACAAATGATGAGAAATGACATGGTTGAGTTAAACAACTTGTAGAAAACCCGGAGTTACCCGCTGTTTTACCTTAGCTGCCCCAAAGACCATTTTTGTAGTGATGTGAGAAGTCGATTACGCTCCTCTATTTTCCTCAAAAACCAAAACTTATAGTAGTTTTCTCATGTATGTTCTGGGTGCGACCGCTTCCCGATGGTGTATCGGGATTGCGGTCTTTTTTTTCTCAGGGATGGCTCGCTGATTAGTAGATTCAGGTCAGTTTCATTTTCCTTTTGTTGACCTGATAATAAAGACCTCCGACCAACAGGGAGGAAATTCCGGCAAGTAACAGGATGATCAGCACTGTATTGGTCGTGTAACGCTGGAGCAGGAACACCAAAATAATGAAGAAGACATTTACGCAGACCAGGATAAATGTTGCCTGCATGTGTGAAAGGTTTGAGTCGATCAGCAGGTGATGAATGTGTGTACGGTCCGGGTGAAGCGGATGGCGGCCTCTGGCGACCCTTGTGACGAAAACCCGCAAAGTGTCAAATAAGGGCAGGATCAAAATGCCAATGGCCACTGCCGGGGCGGCATTAATCCGGAAGGGGTTATCCGTTTTTAGCCAACTGTTCAGATCGATGAATTTGATGGTGAGGATGGAGCAGATCAGACCCAGTAAGAGGGCACCGGTATCTCCCATGAATATTTTGGCTGGTGAGTAGTTGTACTTCAAAAATGCCGCCGTGGCGCCCGCTGCGGATACAGCCATA
>JBFIJS010000688.1:0-2810 GCA_041600595.1 Saprospiraceae bacterium
ATATTTTTTTAGATTTTTTTAAAAAAAAAATGGGTACCCCTGCCAGACCCCCTCCACTAAGTTTCGAACGCAAGGTTCAAAACATTGAAAATAAAACAATTACCATCAGAAACCGGGCTGCGGCCATCATCGAAAAATGAGCGGGGCCCGTTTCTCCAAAACCTTATTAAAAATGAAAAAGTTAATCGTAAATCTGTTCGCTTTCGTCATGTTAACCGTGGCCAACACTACTTTCGCTACCAACCCAACTCTTGACGATGCTCTGATCACCTTACCAGCCGGCACAGTCGTTTCCCTGCAACTGAACGAGGAAGTCAACTCCGACGATTTTTTTGTCGGCAACACCATCGACTTCATGGTGCGCAGCAATGTAACCGTCAACGGACAAGTGCTCATCGCAGCGGGCACATTTGCCGAAGGCACTATTACTTCTGTGAAAAACTCCTGCAAAGGTCAATGTCCGGAAATCACTATCTCGGTAGAGAATGTGCAGGCGGTAGATGGCCAGCGGGTCAACCTCAACAGCAAACCTCACAAAGTGAAAGCCAGATGCTGCAACAGCTGCGGCAAACAGGGAGAACAGGCGGTCATCCAGATAGGCACAGGTATCAGCGCCCGGGTCATGGACAACACCACCATCAACGGATAATCCTTCCCCGACCCCAAAAAAACCATGCTTTTAAAGTCATTTTAATAAAAATTAACCGCAGTGCCGATGCGCTAAAAACGACATCACCTGCACCAAAAAAATAACTGTCATGAAAAATATCATTGCTTTTTGCTTCGCACTTTTTACTTTTTCTTTCGCTTTCGCAAACACCACTCAAGACAACGCCACCAACGACCTGGCCTGCTGTTTTGCCAAAAAAGAAACCTTGGCCGCCGGTACGTTGATCCTGCTGGAAACCACCGAAAGCCTCGACGCCAGCCGGATGACCATCGGACAACTGACCCAATTCAAAGTAAAAGTGGACGTAAGGGTAGATGGAGAAATCGTCATCCGCACGGGCGCTATGGCTACCGGACGGGTGAAGAGCCTGAAAGATGGCACCTACAACACTCCCGGTTCGATTTTCATCGAAGTTACCAGTGTGCAATCGGTGGATGGACAACAAATCGCCCTGAACGGGAACGAGCAGGAGCTGAAGGGGTATTACCCCGGCGAAGCCGCAAAAGTGAACCCCGGAACAACCATCACAGCTACGGTTACCAACGATACGACGATCTGTACTAAGTAAGGGAAAATCGCTGACATGAAAAAGCCCCTCGATTTGCAAACAAATTGGGGGGCTTTTTCGCGGAAAACATCCAACACTTCCGGACCGCTACTTCAGCTCTACGGAGAAAGTTTTTACGTCTCTGATCTTCACCTCGATATCTTCCAGCAGGGTCGTGGCCAGTGAAAGGCCATAATAATCAACCTTGATGGGAAACGATTTGTGTGTCCGGTCGACCAGGACGGCGATCTCCACTTTTTTCGGCAGGGTTTCCAATAAAGGTTTTACTGCGTAAAAAATGGTTCTGCCGGTGTTGGCCACATCATCCACGACGATGATGGTCTTATTTTTCACCTGCTTGATCGGCATTTCCAATTGTATAGCTGAAGAGAGGGGTTCTGCGGGATTGAGCAGAATCCGGGTTCGGGTGATTTTTTGCTGGCTGAAAGACAGTAGTTCTTCTTCCAGCAGTCTGGCGAAGGTGGTTCCATTGTTGTTGATGCCTGCCAGAATAATTTCCTTTTCCTCAAAATTATTTTCCACGATCTCGTAAGCGAGCCGCTTTATTTTTTGCCGTATCTGACGATCGTTGAGTATCTGCATTTTCTCGTTGGTTGGTGGTATTTGTTCCGTTTATGAAAAGAAGCTGAGGTAAAATTAACGATTAACTTTGCTCTGGTTGACTGCCCGGCTGAAAAACCCGGCAGGGTCTTCGACGTATGGACGATCAACCCTGTTTTCAGTCGATTCCTCTTTTAGGAACTTGCACTTCCTCCCGAAAGTATCTTGGTCGAATGCTGTTCCCGAATTCTAAGCCCCCGGCACTTTAGTGGTAGCAAATAACCGCCGGATGCTCAAACGCCCGCTGCCATTCACCCAGATCATCAGCAGGCCACCGACGATGGCCAGGTTTTTCATAAAAAGAATGGCTTGCAACCGCCGGTAGATCACCTCTCCCTGCAGCGGTATTTCGGGGCAGTCAAATTCCATCATACAGGTAAAAGGCAAATTCCAGTAATCGTGAACAATAAAGGTGACAGGAATCCAGTACAGCAACAGCAGTGCCGCCCCAAAGCTGGAACGATAGCCGGTCAGCACCATTAGTCCACCCAGGGAAAGCACGACACAACCGCCATAAAGCAACAGATCGGGGTGCCAGGTAAGGCCGTATTCCAACATTTTCAGTTTGGTGGCTTTGAAGAAAAAAATAGAGTCGTATGCTTCGTACAGAAAGATGAAAGCCAGTAATATCCGTCCAATCAGGTCAATGATATTTTTCACTTCGTTTGTTATATACCAAACCGGCAAAGGTCATCATCGCTATTGATTAAGATTTGCCTGTTTGCTTTGTTATTTTTGTTGCAGCGTTGGCATGCCAGCCGGGTCAATTAAAAAGCCGACAAAAATATAATTTTTTTACCTCAATCCGGCCTTTGGTAAACTTTGTAATATGTTTATTGATAAAATGCGGGGCAGGAAAAGCCGATCTTTTTGCAACGTCCTCGTGTGCCCCTCAGGGGATTTTAAGGGGAAGAACGTGTCAGAGCCACGTTCTTCCCCTTAAAATCCCTTTGGGCCGAGCAGCCTGATGCC
>JBFIJS010000689.1:0-2807 GCA_041600595.1 Saprospiraceae bacterium
ATCAGAAAATTGCTCAATTTGCCGAAGGTAGAAAACGGTATGCTCGAATTAACGGAGGCCAAAATGCAGAATAAAAAACCGCTCCTGTCGGCCGGTCACCGGGTTGGACAACCTGAAATTTTGTTTGCAAAAATCAATGACCGGAAAGACCAAAGCAGACTGGATATTATTGAAAAACAAAAGGCCAAACTGGCGGCAATCCTGGCGGCAGAGAAAGCAAACGAACGCCCGCCAATTAAAGACGAAATACAATACGATGATTTCGCAAAATTAGACATCCGGACCGGGACCATTATCGCAGCAGAAGCAGTACCTAAGGCAGACAAGTTGCTGAAGCTGACGGTAGATATTGGGCTGGAAAAGCGGACGGTCGTTTCCGGCATCGCCAAGCACTTCAAACCGGAAGAGGTGATCGGGAAGAAAGTTTTGCTGCTCGCTAATCTGGCTCCCCGAAAATTAAGAGGAGTCGAATCGCAGGGCATGGTGCTGATGGCAGAAGACGCATCCGGAAAACTGGGCTTTGTCAGCACGGGAGCAGGTTGGGAAAATGGATTGGAAGTGCGCTAAACCCAGGAAAAACGACCTGGGATACGAGCGTTTACAGGTGTTTCCATGATGCACATTCTTTGCTGACTTTTCCTAAAACGTTTTCTGAACAAACAAAAAACGCTGTGCGGCATTTATCACAACGCCGTGCTTTTCACACTGACGTAAAAAATGGCGTTTTTAATAATCGTTTTTAATTTATTTAGCTTGAAAAAACAATACCGAATAGCACTCCTTGTATTCACCCTCGTCGTAGCCCTCGGCACCGGCTGGCGAATGCTGCATCTCTACCAAAACGAAACTTTATGGGGACACTTGCCCCTGTTTTTTTTTCTCTCAGTTTGGTTAAGTGTCGTGTTTCTTTTCTGGAATAGTTTTACCCGCCATCCAAAAGGTTTGCGATGGCTGGCCTTGTCAAGTCTCAGCGGCGTGCTGCTTTCCCTGGGTTTTCCGCCTCTTCCGCTGACCTTTCTATTATTTATCGCCTGGGTGCCGATACTGCTGGTGGAATCAGAAATTTCGCAGGAGAAAGAAAAGGTCTCCCTGTTTCCTTATGCCTACAACGCCTTTGCCCTCTGGAATGTGCTGGTCACCTGGTGGGTCGGCAACACCGCTTTCATAGCTGGTTTTTTCGCTTTTTTCCTCAATGCGCTCTTCATGTCTGTGCCGTTTTTACTGTTTTCCAAAACAAAAAAAGTCGCACCCAACATCGCCTATGCCGCCTTTGCGGCTTATTGGATTTCCTTCGAAATGTTGCATCTGAACTGGGAAATATCCTGGTCGTGGCTGAACCTGGGCAACGCTTTCGGACAATTTCCCAGCTGGGTCCAATGGTATGAATATACCGGCATTTTCGGGGGAACGCTTTGGGTAATACTACTGAATATTTTGATATTCAAACTTTTCCAGCGGAACAATTTTTCTTTGTCGTTAAAAAATATTTGGCAGGAAAACACTGGAGGAGTATTAAAAATTATCATTATTGTAGTAATGCCAATTGCCCTCTCCCTGGTGATGTATTTCCGGCACGGGGAAGTCGGGCGAGATGTGGAAGTCGTAGTGGTACAGCCCAATTTTGAGCCTCACTACGAGAAATTCCAGATTCCCAGAGAACAACAACTGGAACGATTTATAACGTTGTCGAAAGAGGCTCTGACCGCCAACACGGAATACCTGGTTTTCCCTGAAACCAGTTTCAGTGGCGGAGAAAAGGAAGGCATCGCCAACAATACTTCGGTTAGAAAACTGGAACGTTTTATTTCCGGGTATCCAAACTTGAAATTGGTAACAGGCGTCAATGCCTACAAGATTTTCGAGCCCGGTGAGCCCCACACCAACGCTACCCGGACAGATAAAAGAAGTGACGGTTCCACGGTTCATTGGGAAGCTTACAACGCAGCCATCCAGATCAACCCAAACGATACCGTGCAGTTCTATGTTAAAGGAAAGCTGGTTCCCGGTGCTGAAATTACGCCATATCGCAAGATTTTCTTTTTCCTGCAACCGGTGGTAGATGCGCTGGACGGGTCACTGGAAGGACATGGTGTTTCCAGGAAAAGGAAAGCGTTCGAAAGTAACAGCGGAAAGGTTGCACCGGTGATTTGCTACGAAAGCGTTTTTGGTGACTATCATGCCGGGTACGTGCGGGAAGGAGCTGAAGCCATTTTCATCGTAACCAACGATGGCTGGTGGGATCGTTCCCCCGGTTACCAGCAACACTTAAAATTTGCCTCCCTTCGGGCGATCGAAACCCGCCGCAGCGTGGCCCGGTCTGCCAATGTCGGGACCACCTGCTTCATCAACCAACGGGGCGACGTTTTGCAACCAACAACATACGGCAAAGCCGCAGCGAGCCGGGGTATCATTAAATTTAATGACCGAATCACCTTTTACGTCCAGTGGGGGGATCTGATCGGTAGGCTGGCAGTCTTTCTGGCGGCTATTTTGTTCTTAAATACCATTGCCAAATCGTTGAAAAGGTAGTGCTTTACCCCATGATCTGAGATCATCGTTTTATGGCCCCAGCTGATGTTTACTGACCAGATCTGGCCACCTCCCAGTTCCACGCTGAGCGCATAATTTCCTCAATCCCCTTTTGGGGTTGCCAGCCAAGGCGCTCGGCAGCTTTTTTCATGTCGGAATAAATAGCGACGACGTCGCCTGCCCGGCGTGGCCCAATTGTATAATTGAGCTTTTGTCCGGTCGTTTTTTCGAAAGCACGAACCGCTTCCAGGACTGTGGCTCCCTCGCCCAGACCAACA
>JBFIJS010000690.1:0-2803 GCA_041600595.1 Saprospiraceae bacterium
ACTGGAGCCCCTTTGTGAAGTTCTGCTATTTTAAAACTATTTCTTTCCGGCGCTCCAACCTCCCAGTAGTCCCATTTGAATTGAATTTCAATCAACTGGTCTGTAAGTGAGAAACTCAGAAACCTCCAATTTACGGGTATTTTATTTAATCTTTTAAAGATCAGATGTTCCCGTTCCTTTATCTTTTTGTCGATCCACAAAAGATTTTCGGGGTCCATTTTTTTCAAGTTATTGATGTCCTCCTGAGAAGATAGGTTGTAGTCAACTGAGATAATACAATTTGCTCCAACCTCCTTTTTTTTCGTACCTGATTTTTCGTCAACTAATAAATCGTTGGATTGTATTTTGACCGCTTTCACACTGATCTGGTCTTTCCATTTTGTAAAATTCTTTCGGTCTTCATAGGACTTGTAGTGTTTGTCATATTGAAAGGAGTTGTCGAATATTCTTATGTAATGCATTAGTTTTATTATCGCTTTTAGGCTCCATTTTCGGAAGGGACCATCTGTGGCTGATGATAAAAATATTAATTCCAACCTTAATGTCTGCTCCTGATCACATTATTTTTCTAAAACCACCTAACAGTGTGTTTAAAAAAAGCTGGCGTTTACTGCTGCCACCGTTCCGGAGATGCTGCCTCTTACCATCCGACTTTTCAAGAATCAAATATAAAAAGAAAATGATTGGCCGTAACCCGCCACAGGTGTCTCCCTGCCATGCCAAATTTGCCGTTTTTTCCTGATTCAAGTCAGGCAGAAAACTGATTTTCCTCAGTTACCTACCCTGGCTCGTCGGGCTATATTTGAACTTTAAACACCCAATCCCGCCAGGCAAAGATGGAAAAGAACTTTGCCTGGCATTTGGTCTGGCCAGTGTTTTCTTATGGTGCCAAAACCACTTGTAAAATATTTAATAACCGATGTGGGCCTGTCCATATGATTTGCCGGCATCGAATAAAAAAACATACCTAAACAATGGAGACTGTAGCAATCAAAGAAATTCAATCCCAACATTTCGAGCACAAAGTCTGGATGAATCAACTCGGGTTTTATGCGGACGAAATAAAAATTTATGAGAATCAACTGGAAAAATTAGTCAGTAAAAACATCAGGGAAATGCTACCGCGACTGGAGCATTTTCAAAACAATTTTATCCGCCAAAAAGAAGTGCTGGACATTTTATCTCACCATATCAAATTGCACGAACACCAGTTGGTATTAGCCATCAATAATGACCAGGATTTGCCGGACTCAAGCCACGAGGCTCACGAAAAGTACCGGGAAGAAATGGAGGTTTTCCAAAAAATATACGCCGAACTGAAGGCCGACTTTCTCAGGTTTTGGCGTAAATGGCATTGATTGAAGGGCCCTGAATCTTTCGGAAAACACCCCGCAGTCAGATCCTGTTCCAGTGGGCAAGCCTTTGGCTAAGACTCACTGGAACAGGTCTGCAATGTTTTTTCAGGCCGTTTTCACCAATCAGTTTTCCCTGCCTGACAATGCTTGGTTAATAGTAGCGACCGATCATTTCATGATCGACGATCACTCTTTTTAGTTCATAAAAATCTACTTCGCCCTGATGCTTCCAGACGACCTTTCCGCCCGGCTCCACGAGAACGGTGTAGGGGAGCGCCCCGTTCCATTCGGGGTCAACGGCTTCAATGAGGGCGTATTTGTCTTCCAAAGAGAAAAGGTAATTGGATAGCGCTGATTGTTTTTCCTGTAAAAACTTCAGCGCTTTTTCAGCTTGCTGCGGCTTGTCGGCCGAGAGGGAAACGAACTCGAAGTCGCGGGCGCCGAACATGCGCTGGATGGCCACAAATTCGGGGTATTCCAGGATGCAGGGGCCGCACCAGGTTGCCCAGACGTTGACGAGGCGGAGCTTGCCGGAATCATCGTTCTTCAGTAGCTTTTGAACGCCGTCCACGTCCAGTCTGGTCAAAGTGACTGGCTTTTCTGCCCATTCTTTGTTGACTTTTTCCTTCAGGTCAAGTTTCCAGCCCCACTTGGTGGAGCAACCAAATGTTTTGGTCACGGGTACGGCAACGGATTGTCCGGCCAGAATGGCGTCCAGTGCATCCCGCAGGTCTTCAGCGTTGGCAGAGCCGGGTTTCTCCGATGCATCGAAACGGCCCGTGTAGGCCAGTTTCCGGTTTTCGTCAAACAGAAAAACATGGGGGGTCGCGACGGGCCCGTATTGCAGAGAAGCAGCCTCGGTATCGCCATCGTAGAGGTAGGGGAAGGCAAATTGCTGGTCCTTCGTCCGGATAACCATTTCTGAAAAATCGTCGTTGAGATCGGAATAGCCCAGCTCCTCGTACAACAACCCCAGCGGGCTGTTGGGGGAGATGGCTACCAGCGCAACCCCTTTGTCCCGGTAGTCTTTTTCCACCGCTTTCATCCGCTCCTCGTAGGCCTGGGCAGTGGGGCAATGATTGCAGGTAAATACAATGACCAGGGCCTTTGCGTCCTTAAAATCAGCGAGGGAATAAAACCGACCATCCGTGCCCGGCAAATGGAAGTCGGGGGCAGCTGCTCCGATTTCGAGGGTTTTTACTTCCCGCTTTTCCACGGGCTGAGGATCGGCAACGAAAACGGCGGATGCACCGTTTGGATCGGCCGGGGATGTTTCCGGTTGTTGTTCTGTTTGGCCGCAGGCCAGAAACAGCAGACTGGCGACGAGGAAAAGGCAGAGGTGATTTTTCATGCTAAAATTGGTTTCAGTTATGAATGTACGCAACTCCGTTTTGCAACGGGAAATTGAACACAAGGTAAAATGAATAACGAACGGCGCAAAAGTAACC
>JBFIJS010000691.1:0-2801 GCA_041600595.1 Saprospiraceae bacterium
AGTACGCTGGTTTTACCAGACTGGGAATGAACTATTATATAGAATGATAAAGATCAAATACTTTTTCCTTGCTGTATTTTGCCTTGGCAATTTTCTCTTGCTATCGCAAACCGGTGATGCGGTGGACGACAACCTGCTGCAGGTGAATGAGAAAAGAAAAGCCGAGTTGGCCAATCAGCTGCAAAATGGATTAGCCAAACTGCGGATCGGGCAGAAAAATGAAGACGGGGAGACTATGCTGGAGGCTTGTCTGGAAATAGCTGCCCTTTACGAGAGGGAACGCTATTTTGAAAAAACATTGACCTACCTGGAACAAGCGGTTGGTATTGCCAATGAAATGGGCCGCCCGGAACAACGCCTGGCCATCCTCTCCAAAATTGCCCAATCTCAATTCGAAAATGGCCAGTGGGAAAAGGCCTACGACACCAGTGTCGAAACATTCGAACAACACCAGATATTTGGCCAGTTTGGGCCCGCAGTTAAAGACCTCGAAAGAATGGCAGAATCGGCCATTCAACTCAACAATTTTGTTATTGCCCGGGAGCATTATGTCAAAATAATGGAGATGGGAAATATTACCGGCAGCCAGACGGTGGAAATGACAGCCATGAACAACATGGGCTTTGCGGCCAGTAAAATCGGTAATTACCAGGAGGCTATTCATTATTTCAAACAAGCCGAATCGATCGCTCAACGCTATGCGCTGCCAACTCCCGGCCATGTTTTCACCAACCTCGGCATTGCCTGGCACAACGTCGGTGACAAGAGCCTGGCCCTGCGCAACCTCAAAGAGGCCGAAAAGCGGGATGCCGGTCAGAAAAGTTATATCCAGCACCTCATCAGCTCCATTTACCTGACCGACAACGACATTTACAATGCACTGAACTACAACGAAGCCGCCATCGCCCAAGCCGATAAAACTAAAAATACGGCTGTCATGGCAGATGCCTACCTGACGGCATCCGAGATTTACCAACAGCTCTACGAATACGACAAAGCCCTCGATTTTTACAAAAAACACCTCGCCCTGAAGGATAGCCTGGAAAGGCAGGAACTATCCAACCTCAAGGAACAGGAAAACATCCATTCCTTCCTTGACGATACCGAGAACAGTTTCCGGCAAAACCAGATCGAATCGGAGCTCAAGCAAGCTACCCTGGAGCAGGCCGAACTGCAAAGCGAAAAATACCGCCTCGAAGCCGAACGGGAAAAACAGGCCCGGGAGCAGGAGCGCCAACAACAGCAAATCGCCCTTCTTGAAAAAGACAAACAGGCCCGGGAAGCATCCGTCCGGGCGGCCAGGCTGGAAGCTGAGAAAACCAGGCGGGAACTGGCCCTGGCTACACAAACCAATCTGGCACTGAAAAGACAAAAGGAACTCGCTGCCCTCCAACAACAACTCCAGCTGGACAGCATCGATGCCGTCCGCCAACAGGAAGAACAACGACAACGGATCGCTTTGATGCAAAGCCAACAGGAAATCGCCCTCAAGGAAAAAGAACAGGAAGAGTTTCGCAAACGGATGTACTCGCTGGTTTTCCTCGGGGCCCTGATTTTTGTCATCATCACCGGCAGCTGGCTGTACAGCCGTAAACTTAACCGGGAACTGGCCACCCGAAACGACCGCATTGAATCCCAAAACAAAGTAATCGAATCGGAACGCAACCGGGCTGAGGGTCTTCTTTTAAATATTCTGCCGGCGGCCATTGCTTATGAGCTGAAGGAAAAAGGTGCCGCCACCCCCAAACACTACGACGCCGTTTCGGTCTTGTTCACTGATTTTGAGGGCTTTACCGCCATCGCCTCCAAAATGCCTCCCGAGGATGTGGTGAAAGAACTCAATGAGTGTTTTATGAAATTTGACGAAATAGCCGAAAAATACCACCTGGAAAAAATCAAGACTATTGGCGATAGTTACATGTGTGCGGGAGGTCTTCCGGTCCAAAACAACACCCATCCCATCGATGCGGTCAGTGCCGGCAAAGAGATTCTCGAATTTATCGAAAAACGCAACCAACGGCTGCGGGCTGAGGGAAAACCTCCCTGGCCCATCCGGATCGGCATTCATACCGGTGAGCTGGTGGCAGGAGTAGTTGGGAAACGGAAATTTGCCTACGACATCTGGGGCGACACCGTGAATGTAGCCAGCCGCATGGAAACCAACTCGGAAGCCGGACAGATCAATATTTCCGAGGCCACCTACCAACTGGTGCACAACGAATTTGACTGCAAATTCAGGGGCGAACTGGAAGTCAAGAACAAAGGAAAAATGGGGATGTACATTGTCAATGGAAACTGAAAAGGATATCGCCATCCTGCTGCTTGCCGCCGGTTCTTCTTCCCGGCTGGGCCAGCCGAAACAGCTGGTGCACTGGCGTGGCGTACCCTTGCTGCGCCACGCTGCGGTTACTGCCCTTTCTGCGGGGTGCGGACCGGTTGTGGTCGTTCTCGGTGCCTACCTCGAAAAAATTCAACCTGTTTTAGCCGGTTTGACCTTGCAGGTGATCGAAAACAAAAATTGGGAAATTGGCATGGGCAGCACCATTGCATGTGGTATGGATTTTCTGACCGGCCAGTACCCCGAATTGCAGGCCGTCATCGTTCTGGTCTGCGATCAATACCATTTATCCGAAAAAAATATCCGGGCCCTGGTAACGGCTCACCACAATACCAACCAGCCCATTATTGCTTCCGGTTACAACGGCACAGTGGGCGTTCCGGCATTGTTTCACCGGACGCTTTTTCCGGCATTATTACAGTTAAAAGGACAGGAAGGTGCGAAAAAAATCATCCGGGAACAC
>JBFIJS010000692.1:0-2792 GCA_041600595.1 Saprospiraceae bacterium
ATTCTACCACTACTGATTTTATTCGCCACGCTCGGCATTTCCTCTAAAGCTCAGGAATATGGAGGCTATTATTTTGGTGTAAAAGGAGGTTTATTACTGGGTGTTCAGAAATGGAACAATTTCGACCGCGACCCGCTTGTCAAATACCACGGTATTGTCTTCATTGAAAGTTTGGATGAAACGGGTCAGTTTTCGCTGTTTGCGCAGGCAGGTTTGCACCAGAAAGGAAGTGCGATCCGCGGCAGAAATTTCATTGGTTTGAACGGTCAATCTTTCAGACCGCCAGCTCAGGAGTTCATTTTCAATAATATCGTTTTGACACTGGGCGGAAAAAAGAAAAACTGGCTGACCGCTTCCTCCAACTGGCATTATATGTTTGGCTTGCGAGGTGATTATACGGTCGATACAAACCTGGATAAATATAAAGAACTGAACGAGGTCAATAACGGGTTGTTTTTTCCGGACGACGGGTTTGTCAGAAAGATAAATTATGGAGTAACGATTGGCGGCGGGTTTGAATTTGAGCTCAACGACCTGGTTGCAGCCTTGCTGGAATTTACGGTTAACCCCGACTTTTCCTACCAGTATCGGCAGCCTGCCATCTCCAATGTTTACAACCCCTTTACCGGCACCAACGGAACAATCAACGAGCGAACGATCCGCAATGTCACCTTCGAGATCACTGTTGGTTTCCGCTTCATTCGAAAAGTAGAATATATAGATTAAGTAAAACGACGGGGCACAGATGGTTTTCAGAAAAAAACGACGACCATTCACCATTAATCATCATGAGACCAAGGACAAACGCCACGGGCATCGATTTCATCACCTTTTCCATTTACCTGGCATTGGTGAGTATTGGCTGGGCGATGATCTACACGGTAGGTTACGGACAGGAGGGGTATGAACCTGGTTTCTTCAATTTTTTAAAAACACCCGTTGGAAAGCAATTGATTTGGGTAGCCATTTCCCTGGCCGTTTTCGTCGTGACTTTTGCCATAGATGCCAAGTTCTGGCGTACTTTTTCCAACTTGATTTACATTGCCTGCATTCTTTCCCTGGTTGCCGTTTTAATATTCGGAAAAACGATCAAGGGGGCCACTTCCTGGTTTGATTTTGGGTCGGGTGTTACGTTGCAGCCCTCCGAATTTGCCAAATTTGGAACCTGCCTGGCCCTGGCTGGTTTTCTTAGTTCCTACACCAACAACCTCCGTTCGTTAAAATCCACCATTAACGCCATCCTGATTTTTTTAGTCCCCAGTTTGCTGATTCTTCTTCAGCCCGATGCCGGATCGGCCATTGTGTACGCTGGTTTTTTTATCGTGCTGTATCGGGAAGGGTTTCCGGGTTGGGTGTTTGGTATCGGTTTCAGCGTGGCTGCGATCGTCGTTTTGGGACTGGTTTATCCTCCCTATCACCTGGCCATCGGCCTGGCGCTTTTAGGGCTGCTGACGTTGGTCTGGAATCAGGACAAGAAGAAACGATACTGGTGGCTTGGTTTGTTGAGCGTTGTCGGAATGGGAACTATTGCCATCCGGCAGGGCTATCTTTTTCCCACGGTTTTGACTGCTGCTATCCTGTTAATTGCCCTGAGCATCGGCCTGTGGTTAAAACAGAAAAGACAACAGCTATACATCACGGTCCTGCTATTTTTTGTATTGGGCCTGGCTCTTTCTTTTGTGGCAAATTTCACGTTTGAAAACCTGCTGAAAAACCATCAGAAAGAAAGGATTGAAGTGTGGCTGCGCCCCAATAAGGCTGATTTGCAGGACAAAGCCTACAACCTCAACAATTCAAAAATGGCGATTGGTGCGGGCAGTATTTTTGGCAAAGGTTATCTGGAAGGCAGAATTACCCAGGGCAATTTCGTTCCTGAACAAATCACCGATTTTATTTTTTGCGCCGTCGGAGAAGAGCAGGGTTTTGTCGGAGTCGTCATAATTTTAGGTTTATTCTTAGCCCTTCTGGTTCGGGTCATATTCATCGCAGAACGCCAAAGGTCTGACTTTAACCGCCTGTTTGCTTATGGTGTGGCGAGCATTTTGTTCGTGCACGTCTTTGTCAATATTTCCATGACGATGGGCCTGTTGCCGATCATTGGTATCCCGCTTCCATTTCTCAGTAAAGGTGGTTCTTCTCTGTTGGGTTTCACGTTAATGATTTGCGTCTTGTTGAAATTGGATGCCGCCAAAGAGTAGGAGCTGCCAATCACAAATTCTATTTTATCCAAAAAAAATGCAGAACAGGAGTTACCCGTTCTGCATTTTTTTTTGGCCGGAAAAGACAAGTCATTTTGCACCTTCCTGACCGTTTATCCCCTTTGAAAAAATCGGGGAATCCGCCTGACGCCCTTAGGGCTTCTTAGGCGAGGGATCCGGAAAACTGGCGTACATGCTGCTTACCCGAGGGTCTGATTCCCATTTTTTTATTTCCTCCAGCATAGCCAGGAGCTTCGCATCGCTGGCAGTCAAATCAGCCTGAGCCTCTTCGCTGGCAGCGGCGATTTTATCCGATAAGGCAGCATGCAAATCGTTGATGCTTTTTGTGGCCAGAAAACGCAGCCAAAACATTTTCCCGTCATTCATCGCTACACTTTTAAAGCGTTGAGCAGCTTTGACCATATCAGCGGCATCAGCTTTGGTGGCGATGGCTGTATAGCTTTCAATAAACCCGTACTGGGCAAACCCGCCTACCTTGTCAAATTTCTCTGCAAAATAAGGCAGGTGAACGGCATCTTCGGTTTGTGCATACAGATCGGCCAACGTCAGGATAATGCCCTCGCTGTCCTCTCC
>JBFIJS010000693.1:0-2787 GCA_041600595.1 Saprospiraceae bacterium
CGCTCGCTCGGCTTCCTTCTTTTCCTGTTGCAGGATGTATTCATACTTCAGGGCACCTTGTTCGGCCTGAATTTTTTCTTCGATGGCGGTAACGACCCTGTCTGGTAAAGCAATATCCCGGATGAGGGTAGCGGTCAGGTCAACATAATTTTTGTTGAGATTTAGTTCAATATCTTCTGTGATCATAGCTTGTACCTCTTCCCTTTTGGAAGAATACAGCTCTTCGGGCTGGAAGCGGCCAATGACTTTACGGACTGCCGACCTGACTTCCGGACGCACCAGAGAGTTGAGGTAATCTTTGCCAAAACTTTCGTGCAGGTCACCAATTTTGGCGTACATCGGGTGTACCCGGACGGTCACATCTACCCGGATATTCAGTCCATTGCTGGAGAGTACTTCCATTTCTTCTTCCAACTGCTTTTCCCGTACGTCGTAAACGTACATGGAATTCCAGGGAGCGACCACGTGAAAACCCGGCTGGTAAATATTTTCCTTATCCAATCCGGATGAAAACGGGCGGAAGAGAACACCCCGTTCTCCGGCATCAATGGTCAGGAAAGTGGAGCTGGTCAGGATCATAAAAAGGAAAAAGCCGACAACGGCAAGGGCGACGGTTGGTCCAAATTTCTTATTCATTGTTTAATGTTATATTTAAAGTAAAAAGGTGAAAGTAAATAGGTTGCGGTGTTTGTTGACTATTTACCAATTGTCGTAAAACTAATGAATTTCGGCAATGAAAGTTTATCGACACTGATAAAACTCTGGTTTTAACAGACGTTCCTACGAAAAACTTCTGCGATCCTGACGTTGGGAAGGATTGTCAACAATGTTTAATTTTCCGGAAAATACCAACCATGCCGCCTCTTCACACCCTCCTATGCTGTCTTGTTTGTTGCCTACCCGGATTGATGGCCTCCGCCCAGGGTGGGGGAGCGGAAGAAAGGGCGGCACCCGCTCCGACTGTCAGGCTTTTATCTCTGGAGCCTGCGCCAACTTTCGATAAAAAACGGTTTTGGGTGAGTGCCAGTGTAGGGTTTGGCATCTATGCCGGCGCATCGTACGCCATGTGGGACGCCTGGTACAAGGATTTTCCACTGGGTGGCTTTCATACCTTTAATGATATGAAAGAATGGAAGGGCATGGACAAGGCCGGTCATTTCCAGGCTGCATACGTTCAAAGTAATTATACCTTTCACGGAGCACGCTGGACTGGTATGAGCCGTCGTAAGGCGATGTGGACGGGGGTTGGGGTTGCCACCGGTATTCAGGCGACCATAGAAATCATGGACGGGTTTTCGGAGGAGTGGGGTTTTTCGGTAGGCGATATCGCTTTTAATACATTAGGGACCGCTCTCTTTGCTTCGCAGGAAATGATCTGGCGGGAGCAACGGATATTGCTGAAAGTTTCCAGCACCCAACCAGACTATCCCGCCACGCCGATCTATTCAGTGGACGGGGCGTACGAGACGACCTTGCAGGCGCGGGCACGAGAGCTGTACGGCGAGAGTCCTTCCGAGATCTTTTTAAAGGACTACAACGCCATGACGATCTGGGCATCCTTCAACGTCAAAGCGTTTAGGGGCAGGAAAAACGGAAGATTTCCGGCCTGGCTCAACGTCGCTTTTTGCCTGGGGGCCAACAATATATACGGAGGGTTCAGCAACCGATGGCGTAATGAAGAGGGCGGTGAGTTTGTATTGTCATCGCAAACATATCCCCGGCATCATCAGTTTTACCTGGCGCCCGACGTCGATTTCAGCCGTATTCCTACCCGGCACCGCTGGCTAAAATTGGTGCTTTGTGCGCTGAACTGGGTCAAGGTTCCTTCCCCGGTGGTTTCGTTCGATTCGCAGAATGGCCTGGAATTTCAGCCCTTCTATTGGTAAAATTTTGTTTTCTTTGTCTCACAATAATTTGGAAAACAAAGAAAATTTTGCTTTTTTCGCAGCCAATTATTGAAAATAAGGAGAAAATGATCTTTGGCGGAATTTTAACCGCCAGCTATTTTCATCCTGAAGGGTTGTTTTTTTAAAAATCAATTAAAACTTTTGACACATTTAATTGTATTTGGATGTGACCTTTCGGGCAGTTTGCGGTCAAGTTTTTGTAATAATGCCCGCGGGCTTGACAACAACACAGGGAAAGAGGGAGGCTAAGTCAATCGTTTTTCATTCTTTCCTATTCTTTATTAACCAAAAACGGAAAAATTATGTCAGATAACAATAGCAGTCAAATAAATCGGTACTCAGACTCGGATTTGGAAGAATTCAAGGCCATTATTGAAAAAAAGCTGAAAAAGGCACAGGAAGAACTGCAATACTACGAAGACCAAATTCTTGAAATAACGGCCAACAGTGGTGACGATCATGGTGGTGACTGGATGGACGACAGCAATACCAACAACGATATGGAGTTTCTCAACGACATGGCCATCCGGCAGCGGAAATTGATTCAGGACCTGGAAAATGCCCTGGTCAGAATCCGCAATAAGTCTTACGGAATTTGTGTCGTGACCGGTGAGCTGATCGATAAACGCCGCCTGCTGGTGCAACCAATTGCCACCAAAAGTGTCGCGGTCAAAAATGCCAGACCGGCACCACAACCCACCCATAACCGCAGCCTGAAGTAAACGGTTTTTGGAGATCACCGCTACAATGCCGGCTTTTGCTGACTGGCAAATCAACGGTAAAGCAGGGTTCTTCAAAAAGGCAAAAAAAAACGGGACAGCATAAGCTATCCCGTTTTTTTATTGATTTTGTGTCCCGTCCAGAAATTGTGGTTCACTGA
>JBFIJS010000694.1:0-2782 GCA_041600595.1 Saprospiraceae bacterium
GGAAGGCCGGGAATCCCTCTCCGGTTCCGGTTCCGAACTTTCTCAAACCCGCGAGCTGCTCCGGGTGATGCCATCGGTTTTTCATCAATTCAAAATAAAAACGGTGCTCGATGCACCCTGCGGAGATTTTAACTGGATGCGGCTCATGGATTTTTCTGCCGTAAAATATACCGGTGGCGATATTGTTCATCAATTAATTGACAATAATCAGGAGAAACACGCCGGTGAAAATATTTCCTTTTTACAGATGGATCTGCTGGAAGAAATTCCGGGAAAATTTGACTTACTTTTTTGCCGGGACTGTCTGGTGCACCTTTCGTTTGCCGATATTTTTAAGGTTTTGAAAAATATTAAACGAAGCCAGATCCGGTATTTCATGACCACCACTTTTCCGGGAGAAACCAACAATGCCGATATCACCACAGGAGGCTGGCGGCCGCTAAACTTCCTGTCTCCTCCTTTCCATTTTTCCCCGCCTGTTTTTTTGTTAAATGAAAAATGTACCGAGATGGACGGAGCTTTTGATGATAAATCAATGGGCTTGTGGGAGGTGGCTCAATTGCCGTCTTTTGTTTGATTCTCAGTGTATTTTCCAATGATTTTATCACCATTCCATACGACCGAAACAGCACCGGAGAAGAAACCTGTTTTAATTGGTATAATCAGGTAACGAAACCACCCGGCTGCCCGTAAGCATCTCCGGCCACTTTTTTTTCGTAAACATTGGGTTAACAGAAAGGTCATATCATTGTGGCGGCCACTTGTTTTGCCCGTTTAAAATATCGGGTAAAAATCAATTGACGGCGAGGATCGTTCTGAATACAGGCTTTTGCCTTAAAATGTACCAACTCAAAAAACCTTTAACTGCATTGTAATTGTGCGAACAACCCAATTTTTTCTTTATTTGCCTCGCTCAGTTGAAATATGACTGTGGAACAATTTTATTGTAAATCGAAATCATAAAATAGTGACGAAAAACCCACCATTTATCGAACGGGATATTTCCTGGTTGTCTTTCAACGGGCGAGTATTACAGGAAGCACAGGACCCGACAGTTCCCCTTTATGAGCGGATAAAATTTCTCGCCATTTATTCTTCCAACCTCGATGAATTTTTTCGGGTGCGGGTGGCATCCCTGCGTAGTTTTAGAAAATTAAATAAAAAAACCCGTCAGGAAATGGAGCTGCGACCAAAGAGGTTATTGAAACAAATCCGGCAGATCGTGCAGGAGCAACAAACCGCATTCGGCAGGGTATTTCGGGAGGAGTTGATTCCCGGTCTGCAGGCGCACGGAATCCATTTAATTGACAACCGGTCTTTTTCCCGTGCTCAAAAAGAATTTGCTGTTGCCTATTTTAAAAAACATTTGCTGCCCCATTTGGAATGGCGGTTATTAAAGGATGGAGACGTACCATTTTTAGAAAATAGATCATTGTATTTAATTGCGCAGCTGGAAAATAAAGAGGAGCTCGGCTGTATTAAATTGCCGGACAGCCAGCGCTTTATTGTATTATCAGGCGGGAGTGATCAGCATTTTATCAGCTTCGTGGATGACATTGTCCGGGTTGGTTTGCGGGATCATTTTTCCGAAGAGAAAATCATCGACACCTTCTCGGTAAAAATGTCGAGAGATGCAGAAATGTATATCGACGATGAGTACGAAGGCGATTTACTGGATAAAATAAAAAAAGGACTGGCGGAACGGGAGGTCGGTTTGCCGGCTCGTTTCTTATACGACGCGACCATGCCGGAGTCAATCCTTAATAAGGTGAAAAAGCTTTTTCAGCTGACCAAATACGACCTGATTCCCGGTGCCCGGTACCATAATTTTAACGCCTTTTTCGGTTTTCCCGATCCCACCAACAATCCTGCTTTGCATTATCCGCCGCTGCCGCCGCTGCCACACCGGGAGATGGAGAAGCTCGACCAATTGCTGCCCGCGTTAAGAGAACGGGATTTTCTGCTGCATTTCCCCTACCAAAAATTTGACTACACTTCCCGCCTGATCATGGAAGCCGCTAATGACCCCGACGTAGAATTTCTCAAGGTGACCCTATACCGGGTTGCGGAGAAATCGGCCGTAGCGGAAGGCCTGTTAACGGCGCTTGCCAACGGGAAAAAAGTTACTGCTTTTATCGAAGCCAAAGCCCGGTTCGACGAGGAGAGCAATTTATACTGGGGAAATAAGCTGAGCGAGGCCGGTGCCCATGTTCGCTACAGTTTTCCGGGGATCAAGGTACACACCAAACTGTTGTTAATCGGTAGCAGAGAGGCCGGCCGGATTCGTCATTATGCTTACCTCGCTACGGGCAATTTTAATGAGAAAACGGCCCGGATCTATTCGGATTTTGCCCTGCTGACGGCCGACCCGCGTTTAACGGACGAAGTAGCCCAGGTTTTTGAAATGCTCGAAGGCAACGTCATTTTACCAAAAGCAAAAAATATCTTGGTGGCCCCGCACACCATGCGGAAAGGCTTTGAAAAACTGATTGACAAGGAAATTGCCAATGCCCAAAAAGGCAAGGAAGCCTGGCTGATCCTGAAGTTGAACAGCCTGGAAGACGAAGAGATGATGCACAAATTGATGGCCGCCAGCCGTGCCGGCGTGAAAATCAAGCTGATCTGCCGGGGTATCTGCCGGTTGTTACCGGGTATCGAAGGCTGGACAGAGCAGGTCGAGATCACCAGTATCGTGGACCGCTTTCTGGAACACGCCCGGGTCTATATTTTCTGTGCCGGTGGCCAGGAAAAAATGTATCTCGCCAGTGCCGATTGGATGAAC
>JBFIJS010000695.1:0-2780 GCA_041600595.1 Saprospiraceae bacterium
GCCATCCTGTAAAATTTTTTCCGCCACATCCGGCATGTTGATGCGGTTGGTGGCAACGAGCGGGATGCCAACTTCACCCATCAAGCGTTTGGTTACCCAGGCAAAACCACCCCGCGGCACGACGGTACCAATGGTAGGCACCCGTGCCTCGTGCCAGCCAATGCCGGTGTTGATGATGGTGGCGCCGGCTTTTTCTATTTCTTTGGCGAGTTGGACGACCTCTTCCCAGGTGCTGCCATTGGGTATCAGGTCGAGCATGGAAAGCCGGTAGATGATGATGAAATTTTCACCGACCCGCTCGCGGGTTCGCCTCACTATTTCGATGGCAAAACGGATGCGGTTGGCGTAACTGCCGCCCCACTCATCGGTGCGATGATTGGTATGTTTGACGATGAATTGATTGATGAGATAACCTTCCGACCCCATGATCTCCACGCCATCGTAGCCGGCCTCCTGCGCCAGGGCCGCACAATTTACATAGTCCTGAATCGATCGCTCAATGTCGTCGTGGTTCATTTCCCGTGGCTTGAACATATTGATCGGGGCCTGGATCGGAGAGGGTGCAACCAGGTCTTTGTGGTAGGCATAACGCCCGGTATGCAATATCTGCATGCAAATTTTCCCACCTTCCTGGTGGACGGCTTCGGTGATCACTTTGTGATGCGCAGCGTCTTCCGAACTCGTCATTTCCGAGGCTCCGAAGCCCACACCGCCTTCCGTATTCGGTGCGATGCCACCGGTGACGATCAGGCCGACTTGCCCGCGGGCTCGTTCTGCATAAAAAACGGCTGCCCGCTCAAGGCCGCCGGGTACTTCTTCCAGCATGGTGTGCATGGAGCCCATCAGGACCCTGTTTTTCAGGGTGGTGAATCCGAGGTCGAGGGGGGAGAGGAGTTTGTCGTACATGTATAATTTTTTTTGTGGGCAAATGTAAGTTTTTGAAAGGGAATTGAGTCAGCTGCCTGGCCGGTCGCATAGGGGTTTTTTCCAAAAACAAAAGGTGCTCTGCCGGCGTATCCGGCAGTCCTTATAAAAAGGAACTTGCCGATACTGTATTCTACAGTGAAAAAACAGTAAAGGCTGGTTTCGGTTTTTCCGGAAACATTCAGACTGATGTCCCCTGCCTGCCTGCTCGTTTGTCGGATTATAAATACTTTGATAAAATGGCCGTGTGGCCTGTTTTCGTCATATTGAGCACGAGCCGGGTAAAGGTGATGAGAAGAAATAAATTATCGGAGTTGAATAATGTACCCCTTGCTGGGGTCGATTGCACCCTTGAGCATGTCGGTGTACAGATTGGCCAGGGAGGCCTCGTCGTGAATGTAAGTGAGTTCGATCCAGGGTTCGGCATCCCTGATAAATCCGGACATGGCTTTTCCCAATAATAAATTTGTTTTTTCTGCTCCCCACTCTTTGTATTTATTTTGAATATGGGTGGGTGCAAAAAAGAATTTAGCAACGGGTATTTGTTGGAGTGGGTTAAAGGATTTCCAGTCTGTCAGCCCGATCAGTGCGACGTGTTTTAAAGTGTCACCCAGTAATTCATAAATGGCTTGGATTAATTTTGAATTACCGGCAAAATCAACCACAACAGTATTTTTTTGGGATAAATAATCCGTTGCATTTTCGTAGGCAATTACTTCGTCGTAGTAGCCACTATTTTTTACAAAATCAATATTTTTTCCTGATGTCAATCCGGTTATTTTTTTACCGTCATCTGACTTGTTTTTAATTAATAAAAAGGCCAGACCAAGTGCCGTCTTGGAAGAGGCGCTGGTCAATACAATATTTTCTGCGGTGAAGAAATCGTTGTCTTTTAAAAAATAATAAATCAAAAAAGCGGTTGCAAAAAGTGGTTTGATTATGGGTTGAAAATCTTCTTTTTCCTTTGCATAGCCGGGGTCGGTAGTATTATTGGTGTAAAAATTATAAACGGGTGCCAGGGCTGACCGGTGCTCCGAAGTGTCCGCAAAACCATGTGGCTTTATCTGACCTGGTTTTACAATTAAATAATTACTCATCGGGAAATATCCGTAATAACGATCGCCCAATTTTATTTCTGCGTTTTTTGTGGCAGCCACTTCTGCAAAACCCCATACCGGCACCATGCCCCATGGATTTTCTGCGGGAAAAAAATCCCAATATTTCACCTGTTCACCGACGACAGCATAGGTTATATTATTGGAGGTAAAAGCGTATTTATCGATCTTGAAAAGAATTTCCCCTTCAGCTAATGGTGTCAAAGGATTTTCCGAAAAAGTGGTCTTGAAAAGGTTGGTTTTGTCAACGAGGAAATCTTTTTTTATACCGGTTGTCATGATAAATGATTGATGTTTTGTGAATTATGATTTTATGTAAAAATAATCCGGTTTTTAATTATTGTTTTTTATTAACGGTAGCTTTTTCTTTTGCAAAAAAAAAGAGCAGCCAGTCTGCTTTTATTGATGATAATTTAGCTGGCTGGAAATGAGCGGACAAAGTCTGCAAGGCAGTAGCCCGGGTTCAGTGCATCGTTCCCTGCCCGCCGATCTTCAAAACGTACACAAATAAGCCAGGTAAATAAACAGAGCCTGAAAAGGTAAACGGATGAGTGTGGGCCAGACGTATTTCCCTTTTTTGAGGGATTTCTGAAAATGATAGACATTGGCGGGAAAAACGGCAATCAGCAAAGCGATGATGCCCCAGGCGGCATAAGTTTTTGTAGCCGGAATAAGAATGCCGATGGCGAGTATTATTTCGATGGCACCAACCAGGATGTTTACTTTTTCGGGTGCCGGTAC
>JBFIJS010000696.1:0-2780 GCA_041600595.1 Saprospiraceae bacterium
CGACATTCGTCTGACAGAAGCCGGTTTGCCAAGTGGCCGGCAGGAGATGACCATCGATGAGGACAACCTTTGGAACAACTACCTCGGTAATATCAACCTCAAGCACCAGTTTACCGAAAAACAGTCACTCAACGTTGACCTCGACTATGCCTATTACCACCAGGACCAACCCAGTGAATATGACATTACTTATTTTGATGGCAATGACGATCCGGTGAGAGAAGAACAGCTCAGGTCCGGTAAGGAAACGCCTATCAGGTTTGTAGTGGGGAAGGCGGATTATGCTCACGAATTGGGTAACAAAGTAAAACTCGAAACCGGCCTGAAAGGAGCGTTCTCCAATTTTGACAACGACATCAGCCTGGAGAAGCGCGGCCAGCAGGGCTGGGTGGTAGAGCCTGATTTCACGGCAGAGTACACCCTGAACGAAGATATTTTAGCTGCTTATGCTGCTTTTATTTTTCAACTGGACGAAAAGACTGACCTGAAATTCGGGCTGCGCTACGAGCACACGGAGTCCAACCTCGGTTCCAGGGAACAACCGGATATCGTTGACCGGAGCTACGGCAATTTTTTTCCAAGCTTCTTTCTGTCCCGCGAAATCAACGAAAACAACCGGCTGCAGTTTTCTTACAGCCGCCGTATTGACCGGCCAAGCTTTACTTATCTCGCCCCGTTCATCTTTTTCTCTGATCCGACTACCTATAACACCGGCAATATCGCCCTGCAACCTTCCATTACCGATGCCGTGAAAGCAGACTACCGCTACCGGACCATTTTGTTTTCCCTGCAATACAGCTTCGAAGACGAGGCAATAACCCGCAGCCTGCCTTCCATCGACCCGATAACCAACCAACAGGTGAATTCGGCAGAAAACCTGGATTACTCGAAGGTCTTGTCCGCATCTGTATCCTTGCCGGTGGAAGTGGCCAATTGGTGGCAGATGCAGTACAATATTATGGGTTTTTGGCAACAGGACCGAACCCGGTTTGAAGGTAGTTTTTTAACGACTGAGCAGAAGAGTTACACGATCAATTCGGTGCAGACCTTTACATTGCCGTTGGATTTTACGTTGGAGGTCTCGGGCAATTTTCGGTCGCCGGGCGTGAGAGGCTTTGTCAGAAGAAAAGCGAACGGCGTAATGAATGCCGGCTTGCAAAAGAAGTTAGGTGGAAATAACGGAAGGCTCAGCGTGAATGTGAATGATGTCCTGCGAACCCTCAACTATGAACTGTACACGACCGACCCCTCGCTGGGATTCACTTATGAAGGGGCTTACCTGTTTTCGGAACGGGCGGTCCGGGTTACTTATTCCCGCAGCTTCGGCAACAATAAACTCAAAGGGAACCGCCGCCGGCAAACCGGCTCTTCGGAAGAACAACAAAGGGTGAATTGATTGTTGGTGATCCGCCTGCTTGTTCCCTGTATTGAACCACCCGACAGGAACCGGCAGGACGGTCCATCTTTTTATTTTGGCTGCCAGCACCAGCCGTGGTCCGGATTGATGGGTGGGTATTTGCCGAAGGCTGAAGTAAAACGGCCCTGTGAGCGAACTGTTATTGTCCGGATACTTACACCAGGCTCAACAGAATTTCGGCTTCCTCTCCTCAAGGTTCTCCTCATTCTCCGCCAATTATCTGCTCATAGTCTTTAAATTTGCGTTGGCACACCGCCCCTCAAAATCCCGTTGGGCCGAGCAGTCTGATGCCTCAAAGCGAGATGAATCCTCCGGCCCACTTGCATAAAAGAAAAATTAAAGAAAATTTAAATTACAGAGTAACAAACGACCGCTAACCATGAATAAAGAGCTCTTTACCGTATTATTGATCTGCTTCGTATTAAAAGGGTTGATCACCGCCCAAATCACCGACCCGGTTGCCACCGAAGTCTGGGAACCCGTGCCGCGGCTGGTGACCCCCGGCGAGGGCACGGCAGCCCCGTCCGATGCGATTATTTTATTTGATGGGAAAAATATGGCCGCATGGACCCACGAGGACGGCGGCCCCGTCCAGTGGGATGTGAAGGACGGCCACGTTACGGTTGTTAAAGGCACGGGAGATATTTTTACCAAAAAAACTTTTGGGGACTGCCAGCTTCACGTCGAATGGAGGGCTCCGGCCGACGATCAGGACGAAGGGCAGGACCGCGGCAACAGCGGCATCTTTCTGCAAAACCGCTACGAGGTGCAGGTGCTGGACAGCCACGGCGGTAAAACCTATGCCAACGGTCAGGCCGGGGCGGTGTATAAACAGCATATTCCGCTCGTCAATGCCTGCCGGCCTGCCGGGGAGTGGCAGACTTACGACATTATCTACAAAGCACCCGTCTTCAACGCCGATGGCATCCGGATCAGCCCGGCTTATCTGACCGTTTTACACAACGGTATTTTGATCCAAAACCACGTTGAAATCAAAGGCACCACAGAGTATATCGGCCTGCCGAAAAACAACGCCCACGGGAAAGCACCTGTCAAGTTGCAGGACCACGGGGAAAAGGTCAGTTTTCGGAATATCTGGATCCGGGAGCTCTGATTGACTGCCAATATACCGGGCGTTTGTTGCCTCTAACACCAACTGATGATGTACACCATCCAAACCGAGAGATTGGGGTTGCGCAACTGGCAACCTGCTGATTTTGAACCCTTTGCCGAGATGACTGCCGATCCGGAGGTCATGGAATTTTTTCCGAGTGTGCTCACCCGGGAAGAAGCGATCGCCGGTGCGAAAAAATGTATAGCGCATTTTGAAAAACATGGCTTTTGTTACTTTGCTGCGGACACC
>JBFIJS010000697.1:0-2778 GCA_041600595.1 Saprospiraceae bacterium
CTATCCTCGCAGAGGATTTCTTCCAGACGGAGGAGGAATTTACCTCCGCTCTGGGTGTTGCCTACACCTCTTTCTATGGTTATATGGGTGATTACTACGCTGCACAGGAAGTTTCTTCCGACGCCGTGGTCACCCCTACCCGCGGTAAGGACTGGGATGACGGTGGCCACTGGCGCCGGCTTCACACCCACAACTATAATGCGGAAGACCCGATCGTAAACGGAGCCTGGAACTTCGGATTTGGCGGGGTCAATACCTGCAACCGGCTGATCGAACAGTTTGAAGCATCCGGTAATGCGACCGCAGCCACTTTCATTGCAGAACTGAAAGTAGTTCGGGCGTTATTTTACTGGTTCCTGATGGATACTTACGGCAACGTTCCCATCGTTACGCAGTTTGATGTGCCTCCCGGCTTCCAGCCAACGACCAGCCAGCGTGCGGAAGTTTATCAGTTCGTTCTTAATGAAATCAAGGACAATATCGAAGATTTGAGCCGGGATATTGACGCCAACTATGGTCGTATGCACTATTACGCTGCTCAGACCCTGTTGGCAAAATTGTACCTGAACGCTGAGATATACACCGGTACTCCTGCCTGGCAGGCAGCCGCCGACGCCACAGAAGTCGTTGTCAATTCAGGATTGTACAGCCTTCCTGTCGATTATTTCTCGAACTTTAAAACGACCAATCAGGAGTCAGAGGAGTTCATTCTGGCTATTCCTTACGATCAGGTATTTGCAACCGGTAACAACCTGGCCTCACGTACCCTGCACTATGCGCAGCAAGATGAATTTGGATTGACGGAGCAGCCCTGGAACGGATATTCCGCCGTTGCAGAATTTTACAACTCTTTCACCGATCCGGCTATCAACCCCGGTCCGTCTGCCGATGCACTGGGTGAAGAGATCATCGGAGGCAACGGCGACCCTGTTTCGGGCAAAACCTTTGACATTCGGGTTCGCTCTTTCCTCGCCGGAAAACGTTATGACTTACGTACGGGCGCCCAACTGCAGGATGCTGACGCTACCTCAGCTGATCCTGATGGCCCCGGCCTGAAATTGATGCCGGAATTGAATGAACTGGGTCCTAATGCGCTTCGACAGGCTGGCGCCCGGATCGGGAAGTGGGAGTTCGCTGCCGGCAGCAACTCTAACCTGAGTAATGATTTTGCAATTTTCCGCTACGCCGATGTACTGCTGATGCACGCAGAAGCTCGCTGGAGACTGAACCCGGGTGATGCAACGGCCCTGGCACTGGTCAATGAAATCCGGGCCCGTGCCGGTGTTGATCCTTTCGATGCGCTGACTGCCGACCGTTTGCTTGCAGAGCGCGGACGTGAGTTGTGCTTTGAGGCTCACCGCCGCAATGACTTGATCCGCTTCGGACGCTATAACGACGAATGGTGGGCAAAAACAGCAGCTGCCAACGCCACCAACAATAATGAATCTGCAGTTCTCGATCCATACGTAAACATCTTCCCGATTCCACAGGGTCAGTTAGATGCAAACTCTGCGCTGCAGCAGAATCCTGGTTACTAAATCAATTGGAACCAATCGGTCAGAAAGGTTTATTTTTGGTAGAAACTGATAATTTTCGCAAAAAATAAACTCCTTCAAAAAATGAAAGAAAGCCGGTAACGCTCGTTGCCGGCTTTCTTCTTTCACGAATTCTTTTGTCGAAAATTGCTGCTGAACCTCCATGGTGACCGCTGGTATTTCACGATATAAAGGAAACTGCATTTACCCAGTGCCGGGCGCGACTCCACGTTGTATTCAGAGTTTTTGATCCTCAATATTTATTTCCAATCGACTGTCATTTTAGCGAATGCGTAAAACACGAAAAATACCAGCTTCGGCGTTCTTGAAAAAAAAAATAAAATCAGAAGATCAATGAACCAAACCCTATTCCTCCTCCTGATCATTTCGTGTTCCATCAGCCTGGCTCATGCCCCTCCTGTCGAAGCACCGGCGGAAAGCCCGGCTCCTGAAGTTTGGCAAAAGGAAATGTTGAATCTCACCAATCAGATCAGGCGAAACAGTTGCCGCTGCGGCCGAAAAAAGATGCCCGCACAGAAAGCCTTGCAGTGGAACAATGAACTTGCAAAAGCCGCCCAAAAACACGCCGAGGACATGCATAAAAACAAATTTATTGGTCATTATGGCTCCAATGGCAGTCGCATTGGCCAGCGGGTGGAAAGGGCCGGCTACCATTGGCAGGAAGTCGCCGAGAATGTTGCCTGGAATGTCCAGACGGTAAACGCCACCGTGCAGGGATGGCGGGACAGTCCGGGGCATTGTCGCAATATCATGGGAAATTATAAAGAGATGGGAGCAGCAAAAGTTGGTGAGTATTGGGTGCAGGTTTTTGCTTCCCCGATGAATTAATACATGCCGATTTTCCTCAGTATATTTCAGTCCAACACTTCGTAGTCTAAATTTCGCTAAAAATGAACCGGGAAAGCCAACCAGAGAAATGATCGGACAATTAAATACTCAGTCGTTCGGCTGTATTGAATAGAGAGGGCTAAAACGATTTGGTCCTTAGATTGGGCAACTACACAAATAAGGCATCAGTTGCATTGGAAGTCAACGCAGAAAAAAAAATCAGAAAGCCCCGAAAAAAGGACTTTCTGATTCAGCGAAAAAAGATAGATCCTGCTAACGAACCATTATTTTTAAAAAGCAGAATGCAGGATAGTTGTTGGAAATAAGTACTCTGTAACAAAAGTTAATTATAAAATGCGGGGCAGGAAAAGTTATTCTTTTTGCAACTTCCCAA